>DAIUKO010000157.1:0-16361 GCA_036848175.1 Vicinamibacterales bacterium
ATCACCGAGTACTTCCGCGACGAGAAGAACCAGGACGTGCTGCTCTTCATCGACAACATCTTCCGCTTCTCGCAGGCGGGCTCCGAGGTCTCGGCGCTGCTCGGCCGGACGGCGAGCGCCGTCGGCTACCAGCCGACGCTGGCGGCGGAAATGGGCGCGCTGCAGGAGCGCATCACGTCCACCAAGAAAGGATCGATCACGTCCTTTCAGGCGGTGTATGTGCCGGCCGACGATCTCACCGATCCCGCGCCAGCGACGACCTTCGCCCACCTCGACGCGACCATCGTGCTGGAGCGCTCGATTGCGGAGCTGGGGATTTATCCAGCCGTCGATCCGCTGGCCTCGACATCACGGGCGCTCGCGCCGGAGATCGTCGGCCAGGAGCACTACGACGTCGCGCGCGGCGTGCAGAAGGTCCTGCAGCGCTTCAAGGATCTCCAGGACATCATCGCGATTCTCGGCATGGACGAACTGTCGCCGGAAGACAAGCAGACGGTAGTTCGCGCCCGCAAGATCCAGCGCTTCCTGAGCCAGCCGTTCAGCTCCGCGCAGGTGTTCACCGGACGCGAAGGGCGCCAGGTCGCGGTCGCCGACACCATCCGCGGGTTCAAGGAGATCCTCGACGGCACGCACGACGAAGTCCCCGAAGACAACTTCTACATGAAGGGCGGCATCGAGGAAGTGACCGCGAAGGCGTGAACCGATGGCTGGCACGTTGAAACTGGAAATCGTCACGCCGACCGCCATTGTCTACGCGCAGGACGTGGACATGGTCACGCTGCCGGCGCCCGACGGTTACATCGGCATCCTGCCGCATCACGTCCCGCTCCTGACGCGCGTGGTGCCCGGCGAAATCGCGGTCCGCAAAAATGGTCAGCGGGACTTATTCGCCGTCGGCGAAGGGCTCGTCGAAGTGACCGGCGATCACGTGTCGATCGTGACCGACATGGCGATATCGGTGAAGGAGATCGACGAAGCGAAGGTCGAAGAAGCGCGCCAGCGCGCGGCGGCGCGGCTCCGCGACAAGCTCGAGGACGAGGAGGTCGCGTCGGTCAATGCGGCGCTCGCGCGATCGCTGGCGCAGCTCAACGTCAAGCGCCGACGCCGAGTCTAGGGTGTCACGCATGGCCATTCCTGCTCGCGCCTGGCTGCGCACCTACGATCGCAGTTCGCTCAGAGGCGACATCGCCGCCGGCCTCACCCTTGCCGCTTACCTGCTGCCGTCGGCAATTGGGGACGCGTCGCTCGCCGGTCTGCCGCCCGAGGCCGGCCTGTACTCGATCCTCTTCGGCGGCCTCGCGTTCTGGCTGTTCTGCAGCTCGCGACAAACAGCGCTGAGTGTCACTTCCGCAATCTCGCTGCTCGTCGGCGCGACGCTCGGCGGCATCGCCGCCGGCGATCCGGCGCGTCATGCGACGCTCGCCGCGTGCACGGCCCTGATCGTCGCCGTGCTGGCCTTCGCGGCGTATGCGGTTCGCGCCGGGGCGATCGTCAACTTCTTCTCCGAAACGGTGCTCGTCGGATTCAAATGCGGGGTCGCGTTCTTTCTCGCCAGCACGCAGCTGCCCAAGCTGTTCGGCTTCAGCGGCAGCCATGGCGGCGACTTCTGGGACCGCATGGGTCACTTCCTGCGCGGACTCGGGCAGACCAATCCCACCTCGCTCGCGCTAGGGCTCGCTGCGCTGGCGGTGCTGTTGCTCGGCAAAACGGTGCTGAAAAATCGGCCGGTCGCGCTCGTCGTGGTCATCGCCAGCATCATCGCCGTCCGATTCCTGCATCTCGAGGAGCGCGGCGTGGCGCTGCTCGGTGAGGTACCGCGCGGTCTGCCGCTGCCGGCGCTGCCGCTGGTCAGCCGTGAGGACGTGAACACGCTGCTGCCGCTGGCGATGGCCTGCTTCGTCCTCGCCGGCGTGGAAACCACCGCGATTGGCCGGATGTTCGGCGCCAAGCACGGCCATCGCCTCGACGCGACGCAGGAGTTCCTGGCGATCGGGAGCGCCAACCTCCTCGCCGGACTCGGCCGCGGATTTCCGGTGAGCGGCGGCATGTCGCAGTCGCTGGTCAACGAGACGGCCGGTGCGCGCACGCCTCTGTCCGGTCTGGTCGCGGCGCTCATCACGCTGGTGGTCGTGCTGTTTTTCACCGGTCTGCTGCGGCACCTGCCGCAACCGGTGCTCGCGGCCATCGTGCTCGTCGCGGTCACCGGGCTGGTGCAGGTCGAGGCGCTCCGCCACATCTGGCGCTTCAGCCGGGCGGAGTTCGCGGTCGCGATGGTGGCAGTGCTTGGCGTGCTCGGATCAGGGCTGCTGAACGGCGTGCTCTTCGGCGTCGCGCTGTCGCTGCTGCTGCTCGTCGGGCGCGCGTCGCGTCCGCGGGTCACCGAAGTGGGACGCGTGCCGGGGACGTCGTACTTCGCCGATCTCAGGCGGCATCCCGACAACGAGCGGGTGCCGGACGTGCTCGTGGTGCGCACTGAAGGATCGCTCATCTACTTCAACGTCGATCATGTCCGCGACCGAGTGCTGGCGCTGCTCAACGAACGCGCGGCGGCGCCGCGGCTCATCGTGTTCTTCATGGGCAACGTCCCCTACGTCGATCTGGCCGGCGCCGAGCTCCTCGTCGATCTGCGGCTGACGCTGGCGCGGCGCGGGATCGAGCTGCGGCTGGCTGAAGTGCACGGTGAGGTGCGCGAGGCGATGCACCGGCTCGGACGCGAGCACGCCGCCGGTTTCGCCGAAGCCAACCAGACGGTGGACGACGTATTGAGCAAGTGGCGCGTCAACCCGCTGCCGGCGTGAACGAAAGATATTTCGCGGAGGTGATGATGACGACGATGCATTCGGTCTCCACGGTTCTCACGGCCTTGAGTTTGGCCGCGCTGGGTTCGGTCCACGCCACCGGCCAGCAGCGATCAGGCGTGCAAATTCCGCAGCCCGGCGTCCCACAGATCATGACGCTCGAGGCCAAGTTCGTCCGCGTCGCGTACAACAATGAAGGCTACGTCATTCTCGGCTACCAGATCGCGAATCGCACGGTCGGCGAGGACTGGATCATGCTCGACGTCGGCATCACCCTCATGGAGAAGGTACGGGACTACACGCTCAAGCGCGAGGCTCTGTCTCTCGACACACCCGATGGAACACTCCCGCTGCCGTCGATCTCGCAGTACCGGGAGAGCGAAGGCAAACTGCAGGGACTGCAGAACCGCTTGAAGGTCCAGCGCGACTCGATCAACTACTTCCCGCCCTGGACCTACGGCGTGAACCGCCTCGGATTTTTCGCCGATCTGGGCTCGCGCGCGATGCCATGGGATCAGGCGGAAGTCATGAACTCGCGCGCGTGCATGGGACAGCTCTACTTCCACGTCCCGGGCGGCACCAAGTACGGTCAGTACTGGCTGAACGTGAAGTTCGCGCAGAGTGTCGTGCGCGTGCCATTCCGGCTCCTGACTGAAGAAGAGGAAAAGACGCTCAGCAAGAACTACGGCGACATCAAGAAGCAGGTCGACAACGCGTTCAGGAAAAAGACGTGATGTGCCTGCTCGGGAAGTCGGCCGCCTTCACCGCCGTCGAGTCCGCCGGCGTCCAGCGTCCGGCCTGACGCAGCAGGCCGGCAGCCCGGGCGCCAGCGCTCGTTCACCGATTCCAGCCGAGCACGTCGCGCGCGATACTCCAGCGCGGCTGTCTCGGGCGCAGTCCTTCACCGCGGACCCAGTAGGCGTAGGCGCTGTCGAACGCGCCTTGCCCGCGCTTGACCTCGATCCACGCATCAATCACGTTGTGCAGCTCCGGTTCGCCTGACGGCATCGCATACGCCAGCATGATCGAGCTGGTTTTCTCCTCGGGCAGGACCGCAGACAGTCCCGGATTGATGCGGCTGAAGTAGACCGCGCGGTTGTAGGGCAGCACCGCCGCGTTCACCGCGCCGGGCACGGCGGCAACGAGCGCCTCGATTGTCGGATAGCGCACGAACCTCGCGACGATGAGGCGCTGGCGGATCAACGCCGCGAAATCGTCGAGCGCGAGCATGCCGATCGTGAGCGGCTGATCCTGAATCGCTTCGAGACTGGCAAAACGGCCGCGGTCGTAGTCGGCGACGAGGAAGCCGAGCCGCTCCTGCTGGTAGGGCCGCGACAGCGTCATCCGCTCGGCGCGGGTCACGCTGACGGTAAAGCCCGACATGATGACGTCGCAGACGCCGGCCGCGAGCATCTTTGCAGCCTCATCGCGCGTGATCTCGACCAACTCCAGCGATGTGTTCAAGTCGCGTGCGAGGATGCTGGCCATTTCGACGTCGTAGCCGATCAAGTCGCCGCTGGCGTTGAAGAACGTGTACGGGACCGAGTCGGGAAGATACCCGACCCGCAACACACGCCGCTCGAGGATCTCGCTCAAGCGGCGGCCGGCGATCGGACCGATCGGCGGCACTTCGGCGGCTCCCTTCAAGACGGCGGACGTGTACGGAGGCCGCATGCGGAATCCGTCGAGCGACGCGACGCCGGCCGGAGCGCTGGGCAGCACGAACGCGAACACCGCGCGGGTGACGCCGACGAAAAGCGCGACGATCGCGACACTGATCACCGCGAACCCGGCCAGCCGGTTCAGGTGAAGGCGCAGACCGCGCGTCAATGCCACGGCAATCACGATCGACACCGCCGCGATGTGCATCGCGGCCACCAGGGCGCCGAAACGGCTGTTCAGCACCGACGACATGGTGAACAAGCCGAACAGATCGGCTGGAAGCCGCAGCCGGTCCAGCAGAAATGGAATCGCGCCGCTCAGGCTGCCGAACATGGAGAGCACGCCGGCGCTGGTCAAGGTTCCCCACTGTCCGAAGGAGAGCGCGGTGCCGCTGAACCAGGCGGCGAAGGGCAGGAATCCGAGACTGAGAATCTTTCCGGTGTGTGGAAAGTTGAACAGCAACGGAATCACGACGCCCAGACTTGCGTCGGCGTCTGCCGCGGGCACGCCGTACTCCTTGAGCAGCTGCTTGCCTTCCTCGGTGATGATCGGCAGGACGATGAACAGATCGCCGGCGGCAAACGCGGTCAGCAGTGCGTTTCTCAGGCGCGTGACGAACACGCGATACGGAATCGGCGTGACGATCGCCACCAGCCCGGGCAGCACCCAGAACGACACGATGCACGCGGAGCCGATGTAGACGACGAACCAGAGCTGCATGCGGACCAGCTGCTCGGCGCGAATCGTGCCCGCGGTGGTCGCCGCAATCGCAAAGACTCCAATCGGCGTGAGGCGAATCAGAAAACGCGCGACGCGGGTCATCGCGTCGTTGAACGCTTCGACCACCTCGAGCAATGCGGTTTTGCGCGAACCTTCCATCGTTCCCAGCGCCGCGCCGGCCAGGAGGCCAAACAGTACGACGGCCGGCAGGACGTTGTTGGCGAGAGAGTTGAACAGGTTCGACGGGATGTAGAGCGACACGAGATCGAGTGCCGAGGCGGCCGGCGTGTCGGCGCTGAAGAACACGTCGCCGTTCGGCCGCGAGGGGTACGCGAGCGACGTGGCGGCGACCACCAACAGGCTCATCGCCCAGAACGCTGCGAGGACGACGCCGCCGCGAATGGCCAGCCGCCTGGCATCGGCGGATGTCCGTCGTCCCAGCCCCGCCAGGATCGATCCAAGCAG
The DNA here is from genome assembly GCA_036848175.1 of Vicinamibacterales bacterium. Lineage (GTDB taxonomy): Bacteria > Acidobacteriota > Vicinamibacteria > Vicinamibacterales > CAVVIG01 > QHWF01. The sequence goes on from DAIUKO010000157.1 coordinate 5,646, forward strand.
GTAAGGCAGGACCGTGACCTGCAGCAGCTTGATCATGCCGTCGCCGACGATCCGCAGCGGCGCGGCCGATTCACCGAAGAACAAGCCGACCAGGATGCCGAGACCCAGTGCAGCCAGAAGTTGCACGAAGATCCGCCGATCGGCGGATACCGGGACGGGCCTGGCAGAGGGTAGCTTTTCGGCGACTTGGACCATAGATGCGGCGCCACTGCCACGTGGCATGCCGCATGAGCGCAGAGTGCGTACCGCTTGATGGAGTCCGGCGCTCTGTCTGCGGGAAACATCTGAGACCAAACAGGTTGGGTCGGCTGCGCGCTCCGGCGTCCCGGTGATGGCGAGCCTCGCGCCTCCGACAGGTCGGAGTCTGTCCGGGGGGACCGGAGGCGGCCAGGAGATTCGACCGATTCATCATGTCGCCATCGGGTTGTCGAACAGGAGCCATGTCAATGCTGCCAGGAAACCGCGGCGCTCGCGCCTTCGCGCCGATGATTGCCGTCGCTGTGATGCTGGCTGGCCGTGCGCTGGCACAACAGGGGCCGGTCGCGGCCATGTTCAGCGACGACCAGCGACGCGATGCCTCGCTCGCACCGAGTTTCGTGCCCGCGGACCTGCCGGCGACCAACGCGGCAGGAGCGCCGCTGCGCGTGTATCTCAGCGCCGGAGATCTCGAGCGCGCCTTCGACAAGAGTGAATTTCGGCCCGACGCGGCCATCATCCCGACCAATACCGATCTGCTGATCACGGCGCCGGCCCCGGCCACGCAGCGCGTGCTGATTTCGCGTGTGCAGAAGCAGGCTGACGTGCTGCGCGATCTGGAGGATCAAATCGCGACGCGCCGAACACAATCATCGGTGGCACCGGGCGGCGAGCCCGGTCTGCTGCGCATCGGTGTGGACACCTTCGTCGCGCAATTGCCGCGCGCCAGCGCCGCCGAGAGCCATGGAGCCTACCCCAAGGCCGCTTGCTTGATTGCGACTGACTTCGCCAACGGCGGCGCCGTCGACCGTCGGGAGTTGTTCGCGCAGGACCGCGTGCGCAAGGGAATCGCTGGATGCCTCACCGCGCTCGACGCGGCGGGCGCTCAGTCGATCGTCGTGCCGCTGATGGGCGCGGCAAGCTCCAATACCCAAGTCAACGACGCCAGGCTGGAGGGCCAGCGCGCGCTCAAGGAATGCCGTCTCACCAACTCGACGGCGGGAATCGCACTCGGCATTCACGACTTCGCAGCCAATCGCCGCAGCCTGCGCGAGATCGGCGTGATCCAATGGGATCAGGAAATCGTTGCCATGTTCAAAGTGCCAGCCGGCAGTCGCGCCGAGCGCAGCGCTCGAGTTGCCTATCGCGCGTACGCCGAACAGATCAAGCTGGCGTTCCGGAAAGGGCTGGCCGGCGAGAAGACGACGGCCAGCGATCTCAACGGCACCTGCAATGCGATCTTAAACGTCGAGTAGCGCCTGCACGTTCACATGACGCTCGCAGCCGGATACGACACGGGCTGCCACGGTCTTCATTTCGGTGTCGTGCGAAGCTTCGCCGGAAACTGTTGCTCTCCGACACGCAAGAATTCGAGGCGGTGGTTGGCATCGGGGCTGTGTGTGGACGGGCCGGCCGCAAGCATCGCCAGGCCACCGGGGAGCTGATGCTCGGTGAGCCATTGCCGCGCGAAGTCACGCCAGTTCTCCGGCTCCCGCCCGAGTTGGACCGAATGCACGCCGTAGGAAAAGGCCAGGCCCTGGCACACCGACTCGTCATGGCTCAGGGCAACAATCCACACCGACGGTTTGAAGCGCGAGATCATCCGCGCGGTGGTGCCGCTCCTCGTCGGTACGAACACGGCGGCGAACGGTACCGTCGCCAGCGCATGCTCGACCACTGACGCAATCGCCTCGGCCGCCGTGGCCGGGGGCTGACTGGCGATCGCGCTCGGATGATTGAGCCGGGTGGGCGGGCGGTGCGCCTCGGTGTAGGCGGCGATCTTCGCCAGCATCTCCACGGCCTCTTCCGGATACTTCCCCATCGCCGACTCGCCCGAGAGCATGACGCAGTCGGTGCCGTCCAGGATGGCGTTGGCGACATCTGTCGACTCGGCCCGTGTGGGCAGTCGGCTGGTCGTCATGGATTCAAGCAGCTGCGTGGCGGTGATGACCGGCTTGCCGACACGGCTGGCCCGGGAGATGAGCTGCTTCTGGATCATGGCAATGCGTTCAATGGGCACTTCTACTCCGAGATCACCCCGCGCCACCATGATCCCGTCAGCCGCGTTCAGAATCTCGTCGAAGTGTTGGAGCGCATCGTATCGCTCGATCTTCGCGATGATGAAAGGCTGTCTGCCAATGGCTTTCGCCGCCGTTCGCACCGCCTCGATGTCCGCGGCTGTTTCCACGAAAGACTGGCTCACGGCGTCGACGCCGTTCTCCAGCGCGAATGCCAGGCAGGCGCGATCGTGGTCGGTGAACGCACTGATGCCGAGATCAATGCCCGAGAGATTGAGGCCCTTCTTCGAACGCAGTTCACCGCCGACTGCGACCTTGCACAGAACATCGTTGCCGGCCGCGCGCTCGACAACGAGTTGCACCAGGCCGTCGTTGAGAAAGAGCCGGTCGCCCGGCGTCACGACAGCGGCCAGCCGATCGAAGCTCATCGAGGCCCGCAGGTGGCTGCCGACGATATCCTCGCTGGTCAGCGTAAAGCTCTCACCAGGACGCAAGTGGATCGGCTCCGGCTCGATCTTGCCCACACGCATCTTGGGACCCGGCAGGTCGGCCATGATGGCGACGCGCCGGCCGGTGACCTTTTCCGCCGCGCGGATGCGCGCGATGCGCTCGGCGTGGCCGATGAAGTCGCCGTGCGAGAAGTTGAGCCTCGCGATGTCCAGCCCGGCGCGAATGAGGCGTTCGAGCATCTGCGGCGATTCCGAGGCCGGTCCGATCGTGGCGACGATCTTGGTCTTGTGGTCAGGCAGGGGCATGGTTATGGACGCTACCACCGATCAGGTCCAGACTTCCTGCGCCTTCGAGATGGTTGCTTGGCCTGCGAGACGTGACGCCGTTTCAGCCAGGCGTGATGAGTAACCCATCTCGTTGTCATACCATGCGGCGACCGACAACAACTCCCCTTGGATCGCCGTCAGTGGCAGATCGACGATCGATGAATGCGGATCACCGACGATGCGAGACGATGCCCATTCGTCTTCGAGGACGGACATGACGCCCTTGAGCGGCGGTGCTGCCGCTGCCCTGCGGAATGCGTCATTGACTGCTTGAACGGTCGCCCGACGCTCGGTGAGCAGGTTCAGCTCGGCGATGCTGCCGGTGCGTGTGGGAACACGGTAGGCCTTGCCGGAGATGTCGAGGCCCTTCCAGATGAACGCGAGCGCACGCGCCGCGCCCGACGAGGAAGGAATGATGTTCTCCGTCGCAGCCCACGAATCGCGCCGATCCTTCATCGGCTGGTCGGTCAGCGCCTGCGTATTGGTGTAGGCATGGATCGTCGAGAACAGGCCGTGCCTGATGCCGAAGTTCTCGATCACCACCTTGACGACCGGGGCCAGCGCGTTGGTCGTGCAGCTCGCCATGCTGATGATCTTGTGCTTCTCCGGATCGAACGAGTCGAGGTTGATGCCCGGCAGTAACACCGCGTCACAGTCATCCCGCGTCTTGCTCGGGGCGCTGACCAGCACGCGCCTGGCGCCGGCAGCGAGATGGGCCTCGGCGCCCGCACGCGTCGACGCCCGGCCCGTGCAGTCGATCACGAGATCGACGTCGAGTGCCTTCCAGTCCGGCAGCGCTTTCATCGAATCGAAGTAGGGAATCTCGCGACCGCCGATGAGGAAGCCGCTGTCTTTCGCCGTGACTTCCTCGGGCCAGCGGCCGTAATTGGAGTCGACCTCGAAGAGCGCCGCCAAGGTCGGGACATCCTTGATATCGGAGATGGACACGGGGACGAACAAGTCGTCCTTGAGGGCGACTCTCATCAACGATCGGCCGATGCGACCGAACCCGTGAATGGCGATCCTGGCCATGACGTTTCCTTTCGTGATGCTGTTCGCTGCTAGTGATGGACCGTATCAACTGAAAGTGACGGGACCACATCAAGCCTTGAACCGCGATCTTCGGGCCGTTCCAACGGAACGGCCCGCTTTACGTTTCGAACGGACAGGCCACCTAGACCAACTCGCACGGCTGACCGGTGGCCGCGAGTACGCTGCTCCAGAGCGATCCGCCCGGATCGATTTTCTTCCGCGCGGACACGGCGAGCGGAATGGGCACGTGCGTGAACCGATGGTTCCAGAAGCTGACGACCATGTTCGTCCGTCCGCTCATGCCGGCGTGCACGGCACTGTGGCCGAGGAGGAGGCAGAAGGCGGAATCGTGTGCGGTGGCCGGGACGCTCCTGATCGCGTAACTCGGATCGATGTATTTGACGCTGACCTCCGTGCCGCGCTCGGTGAAATGTCGCGTGATGGCCTGGCGCAGGAACAGGCCGATGTCGCCGTATTTCACGTTGCCCGACGCATCGCGTTCGCTCGACCGGGCCATGAGATCCTGCCCGGCGCCTTCGGCGACGACGACCAGGGCGTGGCCTCGTCGATCGAGTCGACGCTGCAGTTCGTCGAGCAGCCGTTCGAGCGTGAACGGCACCTCGGGGATGAGGCAGAAGTTCACGTGGCTGTCCACGAGGACTGCGTAGGCGGCGATGAAGCCCGAGTCGCGGCCCATCAGTTTCACCAGCCCGATTCCGTTGCGCGCCGCTTCCGCTTCGGCGTTGGCGGCGTACGTCGCCCGCCGCGCTTCGGTGACTGCGGTTTCGAACCCGAACGTTTTCTGCACGAACGATACGTCGTTGTCGATCGTCTTCGGGATGCCGATCACCGCGAGCTCGAGGCCTTGACGCGCCGCTTCGTCGCCGATCGCCTGCGCGCCGCGGAGCGTGCCGTCGCCGCCGATCGCGAACAGGATGCCAATCTTCAGATCCTTCAGCGTCCGAACCATCTCGGCGGGGTCCTGCGGTCCGCGCGACGATCCGAGCAGCGATCCGCCGAACTCGTGCACGCGGTTGACGGCGTCCGCGGTCAGCTCGATCGGCGCGTGTCCGTGCCGCGTGACGAGGCCCTCGTACCCGAAGCGGAACCCGTGCACTTTCGTCACCCCGTAGTGGTGATGAAGACTGAGGACGATCGATCGCACGACATCGTTGAGGCCGGGGCAGAGCCCGCCGCAGGTGACGATCCCGCAGGCCAGCGTCGACGGATCGAAGAACAGCCTGCGCCTCGGTCCCGCCGTTTCCATCGCCGGCGGCTCGAGGCCTTTGTCCAGCCAGCTCTTCATCTCCGCGAAGGTGACGTGGTAGAGGACGCGCTCCTCGTCGCCGACGAACCGGACGCCGGACATCGGCGACGGCACGCGGCACACACCGAGCTGGTCGATCGTGAAATCGAGATCGGTGACCAGCATCAGCCCTCAGCCCTTCGCTCCGATCCAGACGTCACCCTACACCCCCACCGCCATCATCGTCGTGTTCGTCGCGCGCAACTCGTCGACCGCCCGCTTGACACGTTCGGCGAGCGCGGCCTCAGCCGCCGCCAGATAGGAGCGCGGGTCGTAGGCCTTCTTGCGGCCGACCTCGCCGTCCACCTTGAGGACGCCGTCGTAGTTCTTGAAGAAGTGATCGGCGATGGCGCGGGTGAAGGCGTACTGCATGTCGGTGTCCACGTTCATCTTCACGACGCCGTAATCCAGCGCTTTGTGAATGTCGCTCACGTCGGACCCCGACCCGCCGTGAAAGACGAAGTAGAACCGTGCCGCTTCGCCGAGCTTCTCGATGACCGCGTCCTGACACGTTTTCAGGATCGAGGGTTTCAGCGTCACATGACCCGGCTTGTAGACGCCGTGCACGTTGCCGAACGTCGCGGCGAGCAGGTAGCGCGCGTTCGGGATCGCGTTCAGACGGCGGGCCACCTCCAGCGTGTCTTCGGGCGTCGTATAAAGTTTGGCCGAGGCACTGGCCTTGATGCCGTCTTCTTCTCCTCCCACCACGCCGGCCTCGATCTCGAGGATCAGATCGTTCCGCTGGAACCGTTCGAGCAGCTTCACGGCGATATCGAGGTTCTCTCCGAGCGGCAGCGCGCTGCCGTCGAACATGTGGCTGCTGAACAGATTCGGCCGACCCGCGGCTCGCCGGCGCTCTGTTTCTTCCACGAGCGGCAACACGAAAGTGTCGAGCTTGTCCGCCTGGCAGTGATCGGTGTGAAGGGCGACATAGATCGGATACCGATCGGCGACGCGATGGACGTGTTCGGCAATCGAGATCGAGCCGAGCACCATGTCCTTCACCGCGGTGCCCGACGCGAACGCCGCGCCGCCGGTGGAGACCTGGATGATTCCGTCGCTCCGGCTTTCAGCGAGGCCTTTCAGCACACCGTTCACCGAGGTGAGCGACGTGACGTTGACGGCGGGATAGGCGAACCGGCCTTTCCGCGCGCGGTCGAGCATTTCGCAGTAGGTCGCATAGTCAGCAACAGGCACGCGCGCCTCCCTTCAGTCCGTCGCCACGGCCGACGTCCGCACGATTCTGGAGAATCTCCGACATGTCGGAGACGCCCCTGACGCGTGCGTTCAGTTCCGGGGTTTACTGCAAAGACCTTGCTGCTTTGCGCCCGGTATCGCGCTTGCGTTCATCGGCGCATCTGAGGTTTCGCATGAAAGTCGCAAAGGGAACAGAACCCGTGTCTGTCAATCTGCTGGACCGTTTCAACTGGGGGCGGATCGAGTTCTCGGGCGGCGACAGCGCGTTGTACGAACGGCATTTGACCTTCGATCACGTCGTGCCGGTCGAAGCGGCGACGCCGCGTGACCGGTTCGAGGCGGCCGCACGCTCGATCCGCGATCTGCTGTCGCGCCGCTGGATCGAGACCGAGCGGACCTACACCGAGAGGAACGTCAAGCGGGTCTACTACCTGTCGCTCGAATTCCTGATCGGCCGGGCACTCGCCAACAACATCACCAACCTGATGCTCGACCCGGTGTGGAAGCCGTTCTGCGAGACGCACCAGCTCGATCCGCTGAACATCGTCGAGCAGGAGCCCGACGCAGGTCTCGGGAACGGCGGTCTGGGACGCCTCGCCGCCTGCTTCCTCGATTCGATGGCGACACTCGGCATCCCGGGCATGGGCGCCGGACTGCGCTACGAGTACGGGATCTTCAAGCAGTCGGTGCGCGACGGCTGGCAGCGCGAGCAGCCCGATCACTGGCTCGCCCGCCCCGATCCCTGGGAAGTCGCGCGGCCCAACGAAGCCGTCGACGTGCATCTCGCGTCCTCGTTCGAGATCCAGGGCGGCGCGCTGCGACTGGTTCACGGCCGGCCGTCGACGCTCATCGGCGTTCCGTACGACCGCCCGGTCATCGGCTACGGCGGGACCACCATCAACACCCTGCGGCTCTGGTCCGCCGCGACACCCGATTACTTCGATTTCCAGCAGTTCAGCGGCGGCGACTTCGTCGGCGCGCTCGCCGAGACGCTCACTGCCGAAACGCTGACCCGCGTGCTCTACCCCGACGACTCGACGACAGAAGGAAAAGGGTTGCGCTTCCTCCAGCAGTACTTCCTGGTGGCCTGCACGCTGGCCGACGCCATCCGCCGCTTCCGCGATGCCGGCAACGACTGGCCAGCCCTTGCCGACAAGGTTGCGTTCCAACTCAACGACACGCATCCGACGCTTGCGGTTTGCGAGTTGATGCGCATCCTCCTCGACGAGGCGATGCTCGACTGGGAGGAGGCGTGGGATCTCACCACCCGTACGCTCGCCTACACGAACCACACGCTGCTGCCCGAGGCGCTCGAGAAGTGGCCGCTGCCGTGGTTCGAAGCGCTGTTGCCGCGGCAGCTCGAGATCATCTACGAGATCAATCGCCGCTTCCTCGACGACGTGCGCGCCCGCTACCCCGGCGATGACGCGCGCGTCATTCGCATGAGTCTCATCGAGGAAGGGAGTCCGAAGAAAGTTCGCATGGCGCATCTGGCCATGGTCGGCTCGCACAGCACCAACGGTGTGGCGGCCATCCACTCGGTGCTGCTGAAACAGACCGTGGTCCCCGACTTCGCGGAATTCTTTCCTGAGCGGTTCAACAACAAGACCAACGGTGTCACGCAGCGGCGCTTTCTGCTGCTGGCCAACCCTGCCCTCGCGACCATCGTCACCGAGGCCATCGGCGATCAATGGATCGTCGATCTCACCCAGCTCGAACGGCTCAGGCCGCTCGCCGTTGACGCGTCGTTCGGTTCCGCCATCTCGCTCGCGAAGCGTCACGCCAAGCGGACCTTCGCCGACTGGCTCAGGTCGGCGACCGGACAGGTCGTCGACCCCGATTCCATCTTCGACACGCACATCAAACGGATTCACGAGTACAAGCGCCAGCTCCTCAACGCGCTCCACATCGTCGTGCTCTACCAGCGCCTGAAAGAGAACCCGACGCTGGTCGTCCCGCCGCGAACGTTCTTCTTCGCCGGCAAGGCGGCGCCTGCGTATCACTTCGCCAAGCTCGTGATCAAATTCATCAACAGCCTGGCGCTGACGATCGACAGCGACCCGTCGATGAAGGGACGCCTGAAGGTCGTGTTCGTGCCCGACTACAACGTGTCGGTGGCCGAGCGTCTCATTCCCGCAAGCGACGTGTCGGAGCAGATCTCGACCGCGGGCTACGAAGCCAGCGGGACGAGCAACATGAAGTTCATGATGAACGGCGCCCTGACCATCGGCACGCGCGACGGCGCGACGATCGAGATGGCCGAAGCGGCCGGCGAGGAGAACTTCTTCCTGTTCGGCCTGAGCGCGGACGAGGTCATCGCGAGGCGCGGCTCGTACGACCCGCGCTGGCACTACGACAACGACGCCGAGACGCGCGCCGCCCTCGACCTGATCGCGGCCGATTTCTTCGCCCCGGGCGAGCCCGGCGTGTTCACGCCGATTCTCGATGCGTTGATCCGGCAAGGCGATCACTACATGCACCTTGCCGATCTCGGGAGCTACGGTGCGGCGCACACGCGCCTCGGGGATGTCTACACGCACCAGGAAGAATGGCTGCGCAGGGTGATTCTGAACGTCGCCGCTTCGGGGCGCTTTTCGAGCGACCGGACCATCGCCGACTATGCGAGGGACATCTGGTCCGCCAAACCCTGCAGAATCGAGTGAGGTGATCGCTCGCGACCTTCGAGATCACGACGCCGGCCGCCGGGCCACGTGTTCGGTTCCCTGTCCGCGCGCCGGTTACAGAAGGATCTCGCTGAGCGCGAGCGCGATCACGACGGCGGATACCATCGTGACGAGGCCCGGCCGCATGAAGCTGTGGTTAAGCAGCCACTTCCCGACCCGCGTGGTTCCGGTCTGATCGAAGGACACGGCAGCCAGCAATGTCCCATACGTCGGCAGGAAAAAGTTGCCGCTCGCCGCCGGATAGAACGCGATCAGCAGCTGCGCCGGCATGCCGAGTGCCACGCCGACGGGGACGAGCACCACGACCGCCGCCGCAGCGCTGAACAGGAGGCTCGAGAGCACGAACAAGCCGACGGCGAACGTCCACGGATGCACCTGCACGAGGCTCGAAATGCCATCGACAATCGCCGCCCGGTTTCCCTCGAAGAAGGACGAACCCAGCCAGGACACACCGATGATCGAGATGATGGCCGTGATGCCGTTGCGCATGACGGCGCCCTTGACCGCCGCTTGCGGCGAAGCGCCGAAGCCAAGCATGGTCAACCCGGAAACCGCAATCATGACGATCATCATCGCCGTGCCCATCGCCACCTGATCGGTCTCGATGCCTTCGCCGGCGCCCACGTCGTACACCGGACGCAAACCGGGAAACATCCCGATGAGCACGACGACGACAATGCCGGCGAGGAAGAGGCATGTCGAGCCTCGGGCGTCGACGAGCGCTCTGCCATGCGGCACCGCGAGAGCATCCGAAGGTCTGATGGCCCCGCTCGCCAGCTTGTTCTGATAGTCAGCATCTTCGCTCAATCGCTGCCCTCGCCAGGCGACCGATAACGCGCCGATGACGACCGCGGTCAGCGTGGAAGGAATGGTGATCGCGAGCAGCTTCGGCAGGGAAACTCCGGCTGGCGCCAGGAACCCGACCATCGCGACCGTCGCCGCCGAAATCGGTGACGCACGCACGCCTTGAAAGCCGGCCACGACGCTGATCGAGAGCGGCCGTTCCGGGCGAACGCCTGCTTTGCGCGCGACCTCAGCGATGATCGGCAGCAGCGCGTAGATGACGTGCGTCGTCCCGGATGCGAACACGAGCACGTAGGTCACGAGTGGCGCCACGAAGGTGATGGCCTGGGGCCGGCGGCGCATGATCGCCTCCCCGCAGCGCACCAGGTAATCGAGGCCGCCGGCGGCCTCCAGGGCTGCGAGCGCCGTGATCACCGCGATGATCATCCCGATGACCGCCGCCGGCGGACCGCCGGGTGGCAGCCTGAAGACGAACACCAACACGAACAGGCCGATCCCTGCCGTCGTGCCGATCCCGATCCCGCCGAGCCTGGCACCAGCCGCGATACACGCCAGCAGAACGGCGGCTTGAATCCAAATCATGGGCGTCGGCGAGTGGATCGCTCAGAATCGCAGGACAGCCGCGGCGCTGAACTCGATCTGCTGCAAGACGCCCTGGCAGAAGCCGAAGGGATCGCAGAAGCTGCCCGACGAGTCGTTGAGGA
>DAIUKO010000158.1:0-16312 GCA_036848175.1 Vicinamibacterales bacterium
ACGATTCCGATCCGATTCGCCGCAGTGCGTCGCTTCGCGACGCCCGTCGAACTCCCTCCGTTCGTCCTCCGTTAATTCCGTTCCTCCGTTTGTGAACTCCGTTCTCTCCGTCTCCTCCTTATCTCCTCTGTTTCCGACGGCGTAAAATCCCTGCCATGACTCGGAAACCGGCGCTGTGGATCGCCCTCGTGCTCTTCTCGATCGCCTCGGCCGTGTTCGCGTGGCGGTACTTTCCCGGCGCTTTTCCGATCGTCTCGCTCGACCTCCGCATGGATCGATCGGCCGCGCTCGCCGCAGCGCGAGCGCTTGCGGCTGAACGCCGCGTCGGTCCGCTCGACGCTCGCGAAGCCGCGTCGTTCTCGCTCGACGAGTCGGTGCAGACCTTCGTCGAGCTCGAGGGCGGCGGGAAGCCGGCGTTCACGGCACTGGTCGCGGATCGGTTGTACTCGCCGTACCGCTGGCGCGTGCGCCACTTCAAGGAGCGCGAGAAGCACGAGGCGAGCTTCGACTTCGCCGCCGACGGCACGGCCAACGGTTTCGCCGAGCGCTTGCAAGAGGACGCACCAGGCGCGGCGCTGGCGGCGCCGGCAGCGCGCGCGATCGCGGAATCGTCCGCGACCGGCACGTGGGGTGTCGACCTCGCGCCGTTTCACGCGGTCGAGCAATCCGAGGATCGGCGAACCGGCGGACGCGTCGATCATACGTTCGTCTACGAACGCGCCGATCGCACGCTCGGCGAAGGCCGCTACCGCCTGCGTCTGGTCGTGAGCGGCGACGCGCTGACCGAGCTCGCCTACTTCGTCAAGATTCCCGACGCCTTCTCGCGCCGCTACGACGAGATGCGATCGCTCAACACGGCGATTGGCGTCGCCGGATCGCTCGCGTTTCTCGTCGTCTACGGCGTCGGCGGCATCGCGTTCGGCTTGTTCGTGCTCGGCCGCCTGCGGTGGGTGATGTGGCGGCAGCCGATCGTCTGGGGTGCGATTGTGGCGCTCGCGCAGACGGCGGCGGCGATCAACGAGTGGCCGCTCGCGTGGATGCAGTACGACACGGCGTTGTCCGCGCGTTCGTTCGTCGCGCAGCGAATCGGGTTTGCGCTGCTGGAGCTGACCGTGAACGTGGTGCTCTTCAGCCTGTCGTTCATGGCGGCGGAAAGCCTCACGCGACGGGCGTTTCCCGAGCATCCGCAGTTCTGGCGCGTCTGGGATCGGCAGAGCGGTGCATCGTCTGCCGTCCTCGGCCGGACGATCGGGGGATATCTGCTCGTCCCGGCCTTCATCGCCTACGACGTCGCCCTCTATTACTTCGCGACCAAAACGCTCGGCTGGTGGACCCCGTCCGAAGCGCTGTTCAATCCTGACGTCCTGGCCGCGTACATGCCGTGGTTCTCGGCCATCGCCAAGTCGTTTCAGGCGGGATTCTGGGAGGAGTCGCTCTTCCGCGCCGTGCCGATCGCCGGTGCCGCGTTGATCGGCGATCGGCTCGGTCACCGGCGTCTGTGGATCGTCGCCGCATTCATCGTGCAGGCGCTGATTTTCGGCGCCGGCCACGCGCCGTATCCGACGCAACCGGCGTATGCGCGGCCGGTCGAGCTCGTGTTGCCGTCGATCGGCTTCGGCCTGCTGTATCTCGTGTTCGGTCTGTTGCCCGGTGTCGTCCTGCATTTCACGTTCGACGCCTTCTGGTTCTCGATGCCGCTCTTCGCGTCGACTGCCGCGGGCGTGCGCCTGCAGCAGATGATGGTCATCGTCATGATCTTCGTGCCGCTGTGGGTGGTGCTCGTGCGGCACGTGCAGGCGCGGCGCCGCGGCGTCGTGCCCGAGGCGGAGCGGAACGCGTCGTGGCAACCGGAGCCGATCGTCCCCGCCGAGCCGGTGCTGCCAGCCGCGGCGCCGGCCGGCGTCGCGATCCGGCCGTCGCACCTCCGATGGATCGCCGTCGCCGGCGCAGCCGCCGCGCTCGTCTGGATCGTCGTCATGATTCGTCTGCCGATTCAGCGCCTCCCGCTGCAGGCCGCTCGCGCCGCGGCCATTCGATCGGCGCACGACGCGCTCGCACCGCGTCGGCTTGGCCCGGCGTGGCGCTTTCATCCCGCGGTCTCGATGGCTGATGGCAGCGGCGAGATTTCGCATCGGTTCGTCTGGGAGACTGCCGGCCGTTCGACCTACGAATCGCTCCTCGGGACCTATCTCGATCGGCCCGGTTGGCATGTGTTCGTGCGCACGTTCGAAGGCGACGTCGCTGAGCGCGCGGAGTCGTGGGTCGTCCATCTCGACGCAACCGGCATCGTCGAACGCGTCGCTCACGAGCTGCCTGAATCACGTGCCGCTCCCTCGCTCGACGATCGGGCGGCGCGTCAGGCAGCTCGCACGGCGCTGACGCGGACATTCTCGATTGACGAGCGATCGCTCGAGGAAGTCTCCGCGACACCGTCGAAGCTGCCGGCGCGGACGGACTGGACGATCACGTTCAAGGACAAGACGCGGACGCTCCCGCGCGGTGAGGCGCGGCTCGCGGTGAACATCGCCGGCGAAGAAATCGCCGACACACGACGGTTCGTGTTCATTCCCGAGGACTGGGAACGTGCCGAGCGAAACGCCGCCACCGTCGCGTCGATCGTGCAGGGCGCTGGAATCCTGCTCGGCGCCGGCATCGTCATCGGAGGCGCCATCGCCGCGGTTGTGTCGTGGAGCCGGCGGCGGTTCGCGGTGAAGGTTTTTCTCGCCGCGTTCGCGACCGTGCTGGTGTGTTCCGCGATTCGATTCGTGAACGCCTTTCCTGGCGTGCTGCCGGCGCTGTCGACGTCGCAGCCGCTGCAGCTTCAACTGGCCGTGCTTCTTGGATCGAGCGCCGTCGGCCTCACGCTGCAGGCGGCGGCCATGGGCCTCATTGCCGGCGCGGCGCCGACCTGGCTCACGATCCCGCGGCGTGATCCGTCGATCGCGTGGCGCCTCGGCGTCGCCATCGGCGCGATCGCGGCTGCCGCCCGCGCCGCCAGTGCGCTGACCAGCGGCGGCCCGGCGTGGCCGTCCTACGCCGGGGCGAACTCATTTGTCCCGCTCATGGCCGCCGCCATCGGTCCATTGGTGACGCTGCTGTCGAGGATCGTGTTCCTGACGCTGATCGTTGCCGCCGCCGACTGGCTGTCCGCCGGCTGGACTCGACGACGGGCGCTCGCGGCCACGCTGATTGTCATCGCCGGTGGCGCGCTCGGCACCGGCGCATCACCGCAGAATCTGATCGCGTGGATCGTCTCGGCAGCGCTGATCGGCCTCCTGCTGGCCGGCTTCTATGTGATCGTCTTGCGCCACGACGTCAGCATCGTCCCGATCGCGGTCGCCGTGATGACGACGATGGGGACGTTGAGAGAGGGATGGTCGCGGGCATATGCGGGCGCCCTTGCTGGATCGATCGTCGCCAGCGTCTTGATGTGCGCGATCGGCTATGCGTGGTTCCGCGTCCTGCGAGACCAGTCAGAGAATGAGGCGACCGGCCGCGTCTCAATCCCCGCTTGAGCCACGTCGCACGATCTGATCGCAGAGCCGCGCGTTCCCGAGCTCAGCGCAGGGCGGATGAACGGAGCCAGGCGTCGAGATGTTCGCGCTGCGGGATCTGCAGGTTGAGGCCGGTGGCCGATGGCGTTTACTTGAGCGGCATCTTGCGTGAAACCCAACGAGTGAACGCGTCTCGCACGGCATCGCTGCCCGCGTCATCGTCGAGCGCTGGCGGGTGATCGACGCCGGCTTCCAGCAACGCCTCGACGGTCGCACCGTAGTCGCCGGTCTTGCGATGCCAGCCGTGCCGCGATCCGTAAATCGCCCATCCGAGCGGCTTCGCGTGGTGCTCGTTGTCGGCGACTTCGAGCGGCGGCCCGTGACGAAGGAGATCCCGGGCCATCTCGGCGTTGCCGTTCCAGGCCGCCCAGTGCAGCGGCGTCGCGCCCTGCCCGTCGCGCACGTCAACCGGCCAGCCCGCGTCGAGCATGAGGCGGACGGCACGCGCGTCGTTGCTCTGAGCCGCAACCGTCAGCTGGCGACGCTCGTCGTCGGTGAGCTCGCGAGCGAGATCAGGACGCGCGGCGAGGATCGCCGCACGCAACGCTTCATCGCCGACCTCGCACGCGATCGCGAGCTTCAACCCGTCCGGCGTGCGTTCCATCAGCAGCCGAAACACGTCGCCTCGACCGAACTCGCGCGCGACGAGGTGCGCGGTCTTGTGCGCGCCAAGCGTCCAGATGTAGATGCAGCCGCCACTGCGCGGATCGCGCTTCGGAAAGAATTCTTCCGAGACGCTGGTTCGAATCGTTGACGGGTCGTCGTCCAGGTGTGTGCGGACGCGCACGGCGTCGCCGAGCGCCGAAGCCATCAGGATGTCGGTTCGGCATCCTCGCTCGACGAGGTGACGGGCGATCTCCTGGCGGTCGCGAATCATCCACTGCGCCGGCGTCGATTCGTGGTCGATGTCGCGCGCGTCGATATCGGCGCCGCGTTCGAGCAGATAATCGGCGATGGTGATGGAGCTGGCAAAGTGGAGCGGCGTCTGGCCGTCGCCGCCGCGCGCGTGCACGAGGTCCGGGTTCGCCGCGACGAGCGCGTCGAGCCGCTCCATCATGCCGAGCCGCGCCGCCGCATGCACGTCGACGACCGCGCCGCGCTCGATCAGGAAGCTGGCGAGACCGTGGTCGTCGTCGAGCACGCCGAAGCTGCCGGCCCACCAGTGGCTGCGCGCGTTGATGTCCGCGCCGGCGCGCAGCAGGACGTCGACCATGTCGCGATTGGCGCGATGCACAGCCGCCAGCAGTGCCGTCTCACCAAACGCACCGTTCGGCAGCGGATGGTCGAGCCGCGATTTGAGCTCGGGATGTTGTTCGAGGACTTCGTTGACGCGCGCAGCGCTGTTCGCGCAGACGGCTTCCTCCAACTCGGTCGCTGGATCGCTCTTCGCTTGTTCGATAGACATCATCATTCGCTCAGCTGCGGTTTGACGGTGCGCGAACCGATTGCGGCCAGACGGTCGCGCACGCGTTCGAACATCGCGTCGCCGTCGTAGGTGCCGAGGATCGCGCCGCCCGATCCGGCAAACTTCGCGCTCGCGCCGCAGGCGCGGGCCGTCTCGACCATGTCGATCTGCCACTGCGGCAGCCGGTAGATCCGGCGGCGCGTGTCGAAGTTCGCGTCCATCAACCGGGCGAGGAAGCGATGGTCGCGCGCCAGCAGCGCCGCTCGCCCGTCGGCCGCGATGCCCGCCAGACAGGTCATCGCGTCGACGACCTGCTGATCGCCGCGCCGGAACCGATCGCGGATGTTGTTGTGAAACACTTCCGTCGGTTCGCCGAGCGTTTCGTGATGCGCGACGTACAACGGCGGCAGGAGCGCCGGATCCATCGGCTCGTACCAATAGCAGGCGAGGCCGTCGACGGCGCGCTCGCGGCTCTTGTCGAAGTCCATGTAGACGAGCCCCTCGTAGACCTGGATGACGCGATCCTGCAGACCGACCGTGATGCCGAGCTCCTCCTGCTCGACGAGCAGCACGAAGGTCGGCTGAATCTCGAGCGGCAGCGCCACGTCGTAGAACTCCATCAAGCAGCGCAGCGTGGCGACGATGATCGCGCTCGATCCGGCGAGGCCCACCTGTCTCGGAATCGTCGTCTGATAGCGGACCGAGAATTTCCGGTCGTGCAGCGCGATCGTGCGCGCTTCGCAGTGCTCGACGAATCGTTTGATCGTCGCTTTGATCAGCCGGATGCCGCCGTAGTAGCCGTGCAGCCGCACGTCGCGGGCGAGCTCGTACACGGAATCGAACCGCGCCCGGTCGTCGTCGGCCAGCACGATGTCGACCGAATCCCACTCGTAGAGCACCACCTCGGCCCAGTAGTTCCGCACGCTGATCGAGATGGTCTTGCCGTTGTAGCCGTCGGACGGGTTGCCGAGCAGGCCGGCGCGCGCGTAGGCGCGCTTACGCGTGATGAACACGGAGCAAATCCGCCAGATACTGTTTGAGCGCCGGACCGAACTTCGGATCCGCGACCGCGAACTCGACGAACGCCTCGAAGTAGGCCTGGAAGTTGCCGATGTCGTAACGCCGCTCGCCCGGCCGCAGCCGCACGCCGTAGGCGCGGCCGCCGTTTTTGATCACCGCGCGAATGGCGTCGGTGAGCTGGATTTCGCCGCCCTTGCCGCGGCGCGTTCGGGCCAGCGCGTCGAAGATGGAGGGCGCAAGCACGTAGCGCGCGGCGATGGCGAGGTTGCTCGGCGCCTCCTGTGGCGACGGCTTCTCGACGAGATCGAGAATCTCGAACACTTCGTTGTGTTCGCCGGGCGTCTTCGGCTGCGCGATGCCGTACTGGCCGACTTCGTGCGCCGGTACCTCCTCGAACGCGATGACGGCCGCCGCCTGCTGCTCGTGAAAGCAGCGCGTCATCCGTTCGACGACATCGCTTTCGGCGTGCATCCCGATGATCGAGTCGCCCAACGCGACGACGAACGGCTGGTTGCCGACGAACGATTGCCCGCACCAGACGGCGTGGCCCAGTCCGAGCAACTGCCGCTGACGCGTGTAGAAGTACTGCACGGTCGCGCGCTCGTACTCGAGCTCCGCCAGGAGATCCTCTTTGCCGCTCTCGCGCAGCGTCTGGATCAGCTCGCCGTTCAGATCGAAGTGGTTCTCGATCGAGGCCTTGCCGGGACCGGTGATGAACAGCACGCGCTTCATGCCGACGCGCGTCAGCTCTTCGACGACGTACTGGACGACCGGCTTGCGGCCGACCGGCAGCATTTCCTTCGGCTGCGATTTGGTGGCCGGCAGCAGCCGCGTCCCGAGGCCGGCCACCGGCACGATGGCGATATCGATGGTCATGTTGGCGTCGTGAGTCTACAGGATGGGAAGAATCTACAGGCGCCGGAATTCCTTGTTGCGAGCCCACCGATAGACGCCGAAGTCGTCGTCGAAGGTCAGGATTCGCGCCTCTTGATGAATCTCCGCGCAACGGATGAGACAGGCGTCTGCCAGCGAGAGGGGACGGTCAGCGTATTTCTTCAGCAGGGCTTCGATGTCGATCCAATGCTCCTCGATCGAGATCGCGATGCCGTACACGCCGCGCCGTCCGAGCGCCACCACTTCGGCCGGCCCTGCGGGATGGACCTTTCGCATCAGAAAACAGGCTTCGGCCACGACCGCTTCACAGCAGCGGAGCGGCGGGATGCATTCGGCGAACAGCTGCCGGGCGCGGCCGTGATTGACGTCGTTTTGCGAGAGGAGGGCGACGAGCGGGCCCGTATCGAGAAGAACACCCGCGGCGTTCACTCGCCGAATCCCTCGAGCCGCTTCCGGTTCGTGGACAGGTCTTTCGGGCCCTTCTTGAAGCGGCCAACGCTGCGCCCGGCGACGTCGAGCGCGCTTCGCCGGCGGCCGTGCTCCTCGGCGACGAGCTGCAGCCCCCGCCGGAGGATCTCGGATTCGCTGCGGCCGGTCGATCGTTTCAGTTGTTCGAGCGTCGCCCGCTCGTCCTTGCCGAGGCGCGCATGGATGTAGTCCTTCATCGCTTCGACGACGGTAGCACAGGTCACATGTGCCGTGCTACATCGACGCGGGGCACGCCGGCGCGAAAAACCGCCGCGCCCGTCCCGGGGCTGAGGGTATAGTAGCGAGGCAAATCATGATCGACCGTCGAACCGCCCTGAAGGCTGGCGTCGCCCTCGGGCTGACGCTCACCTCCCGCGGCGGCGCCGCGGGTCAGGCCGATCCGGCCGCGATCCGGCCGAAGGAAGGCGATCTCATCGTCAAGGCCGGCGATGCGACGAAAACGCCGCTCGCGCCGGGCGACATCCCGCTCGGCGCCATGCAGACCGTCGCCTGGGCGATGGATCCGTCGGACGGCACGATTCGCAGCGGATCGCGGCTGAATTCGCTGCTGCTGTTGCGGTTCGACCCGGAAAAGCTGGCGCCGGAGACGCGCGAGCGGTCGGCGGACGGCGTCGTCGCCTACACCTTGATTTGTACGCACAACGGCTGCGACATCGACGACTGGCTCGCCGATGCCCAGAACGTGTCGTGCTCGTGCCACTCGTCGACGTTCGATCCGAAAGACGGCGCGAAGGTCGTCGACGGTCCGGCGCCGCGGCCGCTGCCGGCGCTGCCGCTGAAGATCGTCGACGGCAAGCTGGTTGTCGCGCGGCCGTTCACGGCGCGTGTCGGCTTCGAAACCGGCTGACGGACGGAGAGCTCCCGCTATGGTCCCTGTGACGATGAGGTTCGGCGTCGCCGCACTGGTGCTCGTGGCCGCGGCCGTCGCCGCGCAGCCGCCGCAACCCGATTTGCCAGTGCTGCCGCTTCCGCCGCCGCCCGGCATGCAGCACTACAAGCTTGTGACCGCCGATCGATTGAAGCGGCCCGAGGACGGCGACTGGCTGATGGTCCGCCGCACCTACGACGGGTGGGGCTACAGCCCGCTCGATCAGATCAGCGCGTCGAATGTCGCGCGGCTGCAGCCAGCATGGATCTACGCGACCGGTGTGACCAGCGGTCACGAAGCGGCGCCGGTCGTCAACAACGGCATCATGTTCGTCGCGACGCCCGGCAATCAGGTGCTCGCGCTCGATGCGGTGAAGGGAAATCTGTTGTGGCGCTACCGGCGTCCGCTTCCGGAAGACGTCATCCTGCTGCACGGCACCAGCCGCGGCGTCGCGCTGTTCGGTGACAAAGTCTTCTTCGCCGCCGGTGAAGCGGTGCTCATCGCGCTCGACGCGAAGAGCGGCAAGGAAGTCTGGACGACGAAAGTCGCGGACAACCGGGCGGGGTACTACATGTCGGTGGCGCCGCTCGTCGCGGACGGCAAAGTTCTCGTCGGCGCGTCAGGCGGCGAGATGGGCGTCCGCGGATTCGTCGCGGCGTACGACATCGAGAACGGCAAGGAGCTCTGGAAGACCTACACAGTTCCGGCGCCGGGCGAACCCGGGAGCGAAACGTGGCCGAAGGGCGATCACTGGAAGACCGGCGGCGGATCGGTGTGGGTGACGGCCAACTACGATCCGTCCACCAACCTCGCGTTCTGGGGCACGGGCAACGGCGGACCGTGGATGGGCGATCAGCGGCCCGGCGACAACCTCTATACGTCGTCGACGATCGCGTTCGACGTCGCGACCGGAAAAATCAAAGGACACTTTCAGTACGACCCGAATGAATCGTGGGACTGGGACGAAGTGTCGCCGCCGATTCTCGTCGATTACACGCGCAACGGGCGGACGATCAAAGGTCTCATCGACGTCGCGCGCGACGGCTACCTGTGGTTCCTCGAGCGAACCGACGGCCCGATCAAGTTCGTCGAAGGGAAGCCGTACGTGAACCAGAACGTGTTCAAGAGCCTCGATCCGAAGACCGGGCGTCCAAACGTCGATCCGGCGCGTCAGCCGGGCACCGGCAAGCAGGCTGACTTCTGTCCGTCGCACTGGGGCGGAAAGAACTGGCCGCCGATCGCGTTCAGCCCGAAGACGCGGATGATCTACATTCCCGCGAACGAGAACCTCTGCACGACGATGACCGGCCGGCCGGTGACCTACACCGCCGGCAGGGGATTCACCGGCGCGACCAGCCAGATTTGGATTGTGCCGAACGCCGATCACATCGGCGAAGTGCAGGCGTGGAACGTGGACACCGGCATGCGGGTGTGGACGCAGACGTTCGCGTCATCGGCGAACTGGGGACCAATGCTCGCGACCGGCGGCGGCCTCGTCTTCAGCGGCGGCACCAACGATCGGATGTTCCGCGCGTTCGATGCGTCGACCGGCAGACGCCTCTGGGAGTTTCCGACCAACTCCGGAATCATCGGCCAGCCGTCGTCCTTCATGGTCGACGGCAAGCAGTACATTGCGGTGCAGTCAGGCTGGGGCATCGATGCGCGCGGCATGCAGTCGCGTTTGAGCCGGCTGCGCCCGATGCCGGAGGTGCCCGACGGCGGGGCGATCTGGGTGTTTGCGGTCAAATAGGAACATCTTGCGTTGAACTAACTCTCCACCACAGAGGACACCGACACAGAGGACACCGAGATCAAAATGTTTTTCCAAAGATGTTTTCCTCCGTGTCCTCCGTGTCCTCAGTGGTGGAGAGCTTTGGGAGTAGTTGCCGCTGTCGCTGTACTCAGCGTTCCATCATTCGCGCAAATCGGTGGCGCACAAGGTCCGATCGCCATCGCGGGTGCGCGACTCATCGACGGCACCGGCGCGCCTCCGATCGACGATTCAGTCGTCGTCGTGGAGGGCGATCGAATCCGCAACGCCGGACCACGCGCGCGCGTGCAGATTCCGCGCGGTGCGACTGTCGTCGAGGCGACCGGGAAGTTTCTGCTGCCGGGACTCGTCGACGCGCACTGCCACATCAATCAACCTCCGGAGGACATGAAGCGGTACTGGGTCGCGCAGCTGCGCTGGGGCGTGACGACGATGCGGTCCGCCGGGAATGACAAGCCCGAGACGGTGCCGTTGTTCCGGCAGACACGCGACCGCGTGTTCCTGGCGCCGCGCGCCTACACTGCGGGACAGGGATTCAACGTCAGCGGTCCGTATCCGGGCGCGCCGACGTTCAAGCCGAAGACGCCGGACGAAGCGCGCGCGAACGTGCAGAACCTGAAATCGCAGCACGTCGATTTCCTGAAGATCTGGATGACCAACCCGATGTTTCCGCCGGACGTGATCAGCGCGATCGTCGACGAGGCGAAGAAGCAGGACATTCCGGTCATCTCGCACGTGACCGACGTCAAGAGCCTGCGCCAGCTGGCGGACCAGGGCGTCACCGATTTTCTCCACACGCCGACCGACGTGCCGGTGACCCCGGAGTTGATTGCCTACGCGAAGAGCAGGAAGCTGTCGTTCGCGCCGACGCTCGCCAACATCGAGTCGCGGTGGTTCTACTACGAGCATCCGGAGATCCTGAACATGCCGATGCTGCAGGACGCGCTGTATCCGCGCGGGCGTCAGATGCTCGCCGATGCGGCGCGGAAGGCGGAAACGCTCGGCGCGGCGGATCTCGCGCAGCGGAAGGCGCGGCTGCGCGATGTGTATCCGTTCATCAAAGCGATGTCCGAGGCCGGCGTGCGGATCGTGACCGGGACCGATTGCGGCGCGGAGGCGTCGCAGATCACACCGTTCGGCCACGCGACGCACCGCGAGCTCCAGATGTACGCGGAGGCGGGCATGCCGCCGTTGACGGCCATCCGCGCCGCGACGCTCGATGCCGCGCGTGTGATCACGCGGTCGGAGGATCCGGATTACGGTGCGATTCGCGTCGGAAAGGCCGCCGACCTTCTGCTGCTCGATGCCGATCCGATTGCCGACATCAACAACACGATCAAGATCAATCGAGTGATGCGGGCTGGAACCTGGGTTCCGTAACGAACACGCGCTCGTAGGGCGGCCCCTTCAGGACCGCCGAGGGACGATGTCAAGGAGTGACCGATGGCGATGCGAATTCGAGTAGTGGCGCTCCTGTTCCTGTTGCTCGCCGGTCTTTCCGGCAGAGCGCAGACGCCGAGGTACGACGTGCTGCTGCGCGGCGGGCACGTCATGGATCCGCGCAACAACATCAGCGCCAACCGCGACGTCGCGATCGCCGGCGGAAAGATCGCGGCGGTCGCGGCGCAAATCAATCCCGCCGACGCCGCCAAGACGATTGACGTCGCCGGGCTTCACGTCATCCCCGGCATCGTCGACATCCACACGCACGTGTACGCCGGGACCGGCGAGAAGGGATCGTACGCCGGCGACAACAGCGTCTACCCGGACGGCTTCACCTTTCGCGCCTGCGTGACGACGATTAACGACGCCGGCAGCTCGGGATGGCGCAGCTTCGAGGACTTCAAACAGCGCATCATCGACAGGTCGCAGACTCGCGTGCTCGCGTTCCTCAACATCGTCGGCGCCGGAATGCGCGGCGCCAAGTTCGAAAACGATCTCAACGACATGGAGGCGAAGCCGACGGCGGATATGGCGCGGAAGTACCGCGGCGTCGTCGTCGGCGTGAAGACGGCGCACTATGCCGGCCCGGAGTGGACACCGGTCGAACGAGCCGTGGAAGCGGGGACGCTGGCGAACATTCCGGTCATGGTCGATTTCGGCACGAATCACAAGGAACGTCCGGTGGCGGATCTCGTCACCAAGAAACTGCGGCCCGGCGACATCTACACACACATGTATTCAGGACTGCGCGAAGAGCAGGATCCGTCGGGCAAGGTGAACCCCGGTTTGTGGGAGGGGCGAAAACGCGGCGTCATCTTCGACGTCGGCCACGGCGGCGGCAGCTTTGCGTGGCGCATCGCCGTCCCCGCGGTCAAAGAGAAGTTCGTCCCCGACTCGATCTCCTCGGACCTGCACATCGGCAGCATGAACGCCGGGATGAAGGACATGCCGAACGTCATGAGCAAGTTTCTGGCGATGGGGTTGTCGCTCGACGACGTGGTTCGGATGTCGACGTGGAACGCGGCGCGGGAGATCAAACAGGACGCGCGCGGCCATCTGTCGGTCGGCGCCGATGCCGATGTGGCCATCCTGCGCCTCGAGCGCGGCAACTACGGATTCATCGATTCGTTCGGCGGCCGCATGAAAGGCAACGAGCGGCTGACCTGCGAGCTGACGATGCGCGACGGGAAAGTCGTCTACGATCTCAACGGACTCGCGGCGGTCGATTACACGCAGCAGCCAACAACCAGGAGATGACGATGACGAAATCCAATCGAAGACGGTTCCTCGCCAAAGCGTCAGTGGTCGCGGCCGCTGCAGCGGTGCCTTCCGTGGCGCGGGCGCAGGGAAACACGTCGACCAACGCCCGGCCGGTCAAGAAGGTGTACTGGCCGGGCGGCAAACCGCCGGAGAAGACGCCGCTTTTCAGCGGCGTGGTGTCGTCGGGCAACCTCGTTTTCATCGCCGGGATCGGCGCGCACTTCGAAGGCGACATCAAGGCGCACACGAAGCACGTTCTCGACGAAATCCAGAAGCGGCTCGAGAGCGTCGGCTCGTCGATGGACAAAGTCGTGAAGGCGAACGTCTATCTCAACGACCTCAAGGACTATGCGGGGATGAACGAAATGTTCCAGGGCCGCTTCGGGGCGGAGCCTCCGGTTCGAACGACGATTGCGGCAGCTGGCGGCATTCCGGGCAACTCGCTGGTCGAGATCGACGTGATCGCGACGCTGTGATGACGCGCCACAGGATCGCGGGCGAGAAGAGGGACGCCGGATGACCTTTCACGCTGACGGACGCCTGGCGCTCCACGTCGCTGCCAGATACTCGCCGAGGTCGAGGGCGCCCGACATCGCCTCGCCGTCGATCGTGCCGTTGAACCGATAGGTCAACGCATCGCCGTGGCGCTCGCTGACGATGCTCGCGAGCGAAATGGCGTCGCCGTTGATGGTGCCGGCGATATCGCGCGTGAGGAAATTCCCCTGATGGATCCCCTCGAGGCGGTTGCCGTTCTGCTGCAGATGCAGGCGGTGGATCGTCTTGGTGGCCGCGTACTGAATCTCGATCTGCCACGGTCCCGACAGATTCGCGACCGGCGGACGCGGCGCCTCGACAGGTTTCATCGTGTGCTTCGCCGAGAGCACGTGACGCACCCGCTCGGCGACGATCTTCTCGTCGCCCGGCGCCATCATCGACGCGACAATCGAGATGCTGCTCGGGCCGGAGTTGCCCCGTCCGGATCCCGGTCCACGGCTTCCCGCCAGCGCGATGCGCGGTTCGCTGTTGTCCAAGATGTCCTGCACCTCCGGGCCCGTGATGCCGAGAGCCTGCGAGTCCCACGTGATGGTCACGCGCGGACTGCGGTTGCTCAGCGTGGCCTCGGGTTCGCGCTGGACCTCGGCGGCGACGCCGGAGATCTTCGACACCTGCCCGGCGATGTAGTCGCAGCGGCCGATCCACTCCTTCCACTCGGCGGCGTGGTCGCGCTTCACCCAGTTTTCGACGGCGACGAGCATGCCGACCATCTCTTCGCGGCCGACCTTCATCGCGCGCGCGTAGCCGTGGTGCGGCGCGCTGTGCACCCAGGCGGCGCGCACGAGATCCTTCCGGCCGAGCAGCAGCCCTGCACTCTGCGGTCCGCGGATGTACTTGCCACCACTGTAAGCGACCAGCGTCGCGCCGCGCTGAAGATGGATGTTCGGGATGGTGAGGATCTCGGCGGCGGCGTCGACGAGGACCGGAATGTTGTGCGGCTTGGCGATGCGGCAGATGGCTTCGGTCGACATCGGGCCGGAGTCGTTCCGCGGGCCCGCGAAGATGTAGATCATCGCCGTCCGCGGTCCGATCGCCAGTGCGAGTGCGTCCGGCGTGTCGACCTCGATGACCTTGACGCCGAGCGCGCGAATCGCCGCGTCGTAGACGTTGCGCGAGTGTGTCGGGATGATGACTTCGTCTTTGTCGAAGCCGGCGAGGTTCGGGATGCGCACGTGCAGATCCGGGTTCCCGCCGGCGACGCACGCGGCGGTCGCGTGCGACATCGCCGCCGCGCAGCCGGCGCTGACCATCCCCCACTCGGCGCCGGTCAGCTCGGCGAGGCGCTTGCCAACCGCCTCCATCAGCTCGTCGAGCTGCACGTGCTGCTGGTTCGCCGCGGTCTTCGCCGCCCGTACTTCGGGCAGTTCGATCGATCCGCCGATCACCGTAATCGTGCCGCGGCAGTTGATCAGCGGACGCACGCCAATCGACTTGTAGATGTCGCCGGCGGCCGGCAATCCGTTCGACGAATTCTGCGCGGCCGACGCGCCGGAGCCATGCAACACGCGCCCCGCTCCGAACACGCTCGCCAGTCGAAACAATTCGCGGCGGCTGAACATGTCACCCCTCCCACTGCAAGATAACGGAGATGACTCGCCGATGACCGAGCAAACAGAGTTCACAAACGGAGCAACGGAGACAACGGAGGACGAACGGAGCTGAGTTCGACGGGCGTCGCGAAGCGACGCACACCGACGTATCGGATCGGAATCATGAACGGCTCTGTGACCTGGTGCCGTTCATGATCCCGATCCGATCCGTCGGTGTCAGCCGGCCTGCTACGCAGGCCGGCCCGTCGAACGTCGTGATCCGCTCTCGATCTTCGCAAGTCCTGCGGATAACCCGTTACTCTCCGTTCGTCCTCCGTTAACTCCGTTCCTCCGTTTGTGAACTCCGTGCCTCCGTACACCTCCGTCCCTCGAATCAGAAGATCAGTTTCCCACCCAGCTGAATCTGCCGCATGTTCGGATAGGTCGTGTTCGTCGCGCTGATGCGGCCGAACGTGGCCGAGCCGAACGTCGCGTTCGGGTTGCCGTAGTTGACGTTGTTGAACGCGTTGAAGATCTCGGCCCGGAACTGGAAGCGGGCATTGCCGCCGACGGGGAAGTTCTTCACCAGCGAGAGGTCGGTGATCATCGCTTTCGGTCCGCGCAGGACGTTGCGCGGGGCGCTGCCGAAGGTGAACTGCGCCGGCATCGCGAACGCCGACGGATCGAAGCAGTTGATCAGATCGCGGCTGTTCGGGCTCTCCTGACAATTCATCTCGGGCACGGCGCCGATGAGATCCGGACGCTGGAGGTTGGTGATGCCGATGTTGGCGCGGTCGGCGCTGATCGTCACATTGATGGGCATCCCGCTCTGCACCGTCGTCACGCCGCCGACCTGCCATCCCGCGACGACGTACTTGACGACGGGATTCGCCGAGCCCTTGAGGAATGGCACGTCGTAGATGTAGCTGGCGACGAAGCGGTGCGGAATGTCCCAGTTCGCCGGGCCGTAGTCCCGATTGATGTCGTAGTTGTCCATCGTCTGACCGCCGCCGTTGGAGTGCGTCGCCATGTCGCGCGTGCGCGACCACGTGTAGTGCGCATCGGCGAGCAGACCGTGGCTCATGCGATGGCGCAGGATGAAGCTCACCGCGTCGTAGTCGGCGATCAGGTCGTTCTGGATGATGCGGCGCGAGCGGAAGAGCGGCGTCGGTCGCCGCGGATCCACCGGTCCCGGACCGGGCTGCGGCGTGTTGTTGAAGAAGCTGCGATCCAGGTTGCTGGTGTTCGACCCGACGTATTGCACGTCGAGCGCCGTCGTCGCCGACAGCTCGCGTTGCACGTCGACGCTCCACTGATCCTTGTGCGCGTTCGGCAGATGGCGCGTCGGCGAAATCATGTCCGGGGCGGCCGCCGGACCGGCGACGCCGAGCGGATGATCGAAGGTGAGCGTCGGATTCGCTGGATCCGACGTGAACGTGGACACGGCCGCCAGCGGCGGATTGTTGGTGAGGAACGTGAACGAGTTCATCTGGTTCGGGTTGTAGTAGATCCCGTAGCCGGCGC
>DAIUKO010000159.1:0-16268 GCA_036848175.1 Vicinamibacterales bacterium
GATTCATGTGCACGGCCTGCATGAACCAGCGCGGCTCGTAGGCGCCGATCGGCAGCAGCGCCACATCGATCGGACCGAACCGTTTCGGTACGTCGCGAAAGAAGAACCCGTAGGCGCTGTCGCCGGCGAAGAAGATGCGCAGGCGGTCGAGCGACAGCACGAATCCACCCCACAAGGCGCGGTTGCGATCGAAGGCCGTTCGCGCCGAGAAGTGCCGCGCCGGCGTCAGCGCGATCGGCAGCGGCGCGCTCTTCGCTTCCTGCCACCAATCCAGCTCCTCGACGCGGCGGATCCCTGCGGAGCGGACGAGCGGCGCATTTCCGAGCGGCGTGATCACGGTCGGATCGAAACGTCGGGCGAGCCTGCGCAGCGTGCGCAGGTCGCAATGATCGTAGTGATTGTGGCTCAGCAGGATTGTCGAGATCGACGGCAAGTCCTCGAACCGCACCGCCGGCTGCCGGGCTCGCCGCGGTCCAAGCACGTTCAGCGGCCCGGCGCGCTGCGAGTACATCGGATCGGTGAGCACGTGGCCGGCCGGCGTCTGGATCAGGAACGTCGCATGGCCGATGAACGTGACGACCGCCGCCGCGTCTCCCAACGCCATGGGCTGTCGCGCTGGCGCGTCGACATGCCGCGGCCAGCGGCGCCGCGGCTCGGCGAGCATTCGTGGAACGGCGGAAAACGGCTGCGGCCGAGGGCCAGCAGGATTGAAGAATCGCTGGCCGTCGAAATGATCGCTCACGCGATCACGATCGGGTTCGACATCCCTGTCGATGATAACGCTCAGTTCGATTCGCCCGCTAGCTCGTCGGCGGAGGGCGGTGCTAACATCCGAGACTCACATGTCGCCTGACGCCATCAGAAGGTTCTTCGACGACTATGCGGCAGCCGCCGCGTCACTCGATCTCGCGTTCTTCGCGTCGGCGTACGCTGAGAGTTTCCTGTTCGCGGGTCCGTCGGGAACACAGACCGTCAAGCTCGACGACTTCTTGAGAATGCTTCCGAAACGGAAGGAGTTCTTCGCCGCGGTTGGTCTGACATCTTCGGCGATCGAGTCGCTCGAGGAGAACCGATTGGACGACCACTATGTGATGGTCAAGGTGCGGTGGCGCATGCGGTTCGAGAAGCACGACAAGGGACCGATGTTCGACGACACCGCCGCCACCTACGTGCTGCGTCGAGAGGAACACTCGATGCGAATCGTCTTCCAACTCGACCATCAGGACCTGGCTCAGCGCGTGCGAGACCTCGGCCTGTTGCCCGCGGCGACGTGAGGCGACCTAGCGAGATCATCATGAAAAGCAAGGTCGAGCTCGAGATCAACGCGCGTCAGCCGGACCTGGCGGCGCTCTTTGCTGATCCGCGCAACAATCCACGATGGATGGACGACATCGACCGGATCGAGCCGATCCGCGGCGAGCTCGGAAAGCCGGGCTCCGTCTACCGGCTCGTGCCGAAACGCGGCAGCACGGCCTTCGTCGCGACAGTCGTCATGCGTGATTTGCCGACGAAGTTGAAGCTGTCGTTGGACGCGCCAGGAGTATCGGTCCAGGTGACCGACACGTTGCTCAGACTCTCAGACCACCGCACGAAGCTCATCTCGGAGGAGGAGTTCACCTTCAAGGGCGCGTTCCGCAAGATCACCGGACTGCTGGCGATACGGGCGATCAAGCGCGTGCATCGCCGACACATGGAATCCTTCAAACACTTCGCCGAAGGTCAGACTCCTTAGCGTCCGGGAGCGCAGCCTGGAACAGCATCGGAAGTAGGCGGCCGCGTTCACGTCTCCTGCTTCGCCTGATAGTAAACTGGCGACCGTCTTCAGATGAGGCGCTCGCGGCGGCTGTTCATCCTTCTCTACACGGCGTCGGGCACGGCGGCGCTCGTGTACGAAGTGACGTGGACGCGTTTGCTGACGCTGCAGATGGGGCACACGGTTTCTGCCGTCAGCACCGTGCTCGCAGCCTTCATGGGAGGACTTTCAGTCGGTGCGTGGATCGCCGGACGATTCGCCGCGCTTCGAGCACGCGCGCTTCGCACCTACGCGGCTCTCGAAATCCTCATCGCGCTCATCGCGATCGCACTGCCGGCGCTGCTCGCCGGGACGATTCCCATCATCGCCTGGTCGTACGCCGACGGCGAGGCGCCGGTCCGTTTCGCCTTCGTGCGCGCGGCGCTGAGCCTCGTGCTCGTCGCGGTTCCCGCTGCGGCAATGGGCGCGACCTTCCCGATCGCCGCGTCCTGGTTCGCCGAGGCGAGCGCCAGCGCGAAGCCGGATCGGACCGCGCGATCGTCGGCCGACGCGAGCGTGCTGTATGCGGCAAACACCGCCGGCGCCGCGCTGGGGGCGATGCTCGCCGGCTTCTGGCTGATTCCGGCCATCGGCCTTCGCGGTACGACGTGGATTGGCGTCGGCCTCAATGTCGTTGCGGCGGTCGGCGCGCTGTGGCTCTCGCGTCGAGACGCGATCCCTCGGACACAACCGGTGCAGCCTGCAGTTGTCGCCGGCAGAAAATCAAAGAGCAGACCGCAACGCCGCCAGGCGCCTGCGGCCGCGCTCGCAGCGCCGCGGCCGGTGCTGGCGTGGTGGGGGGCCGCGCTGTCCGGGTTTTCAGCGCTCGTCTACGAGGTGGCGTTCACTCGCCTGCTCGCGCTCGTCATCGGTCCGACGACGTACGCGTTTGCGACGATGGCGGCGTCCTTCATCACGGGGATTGCAGTTGGATCGGCGATCGGCGCTCGTCTCTCGCGCCGAGCGGCGCAGCCGGCGCTCTGGCTCGCGGCCGCGATCGGCATCACCGCGATCAGCGCGTCGCTCGCCGCCTCGTTCGCGGCGTCACGCTTTCCGCTCGTCGTCGCCACCCAGGTCGCCGCCGTCGACGCCACCTTTCAATCAGTCGTGCTGCGGCAGGCCTTCGAGGTGGCGCTGCTGATGCTGCCGATGACGGTCGCGCTCGGCGTCGCGTTTACGCTGGCGCTCGCGGTCGCCGGATCTGGCGTCGAGTCCACCGGGCGCGACACCGCCGGTGTCTACGTCTCCAATACGCTCGGGGCCATCGCGGGCTCTCTCGTTGCCGGATTCGTTCTGGTACCGCGCTTCGGGTTGCGAGCGACGTTCGTCGCCGCGAGCGGCCTCGGCATCGCCGCCGCCGTCGGTATCGCGACGGTGACACTCGCGGCTCGGGCGCAAAGCCGCCGCAACGTCGCGGTGACGGCTGGCGCACTGGCGATCGCGGGAGCGGTGCTGGCGATGGCGATCGGCATTCCGGATTGGGACCAACGTCTTCTGTCGAGCGGCGCCTACAAGTACGCCCCATATATTCACGCGAACGATGCGGCTGACTTCGAGACGAGCCTGCGCGCGGGACGCCTCGAATACTACAAGGAGGGCGCGTCGGCAACCGTCAGCGTCCGCCGGCTGAGTGGAAAGCTGTCGCTCGCCATCGACGGAAAGGTGGACGCATCGAACGCCGGCGACATGCTGACGCAGCGGATGCTCGGCGTCCTGCCGGTGCTGCTCCACGCCGACCCCGGGGAGCTCTGTGTGATCGGTCTTGGCAGCGGCGTCACCGTCTCGTCCGCGATGGCCACCGGTCTGGTGCGGCGCGCCGACGTCGTCGAGATCTCGCCGGAGGTCGTCGAAGCGTCGGCGTTCTTCTCGAAAGAGAACGGCGACGTGCTGCGCGCACCTGCGGTGCGCCTCGTCCTCGGTGATGGCCGGTCGCATCTGCGCCTGACCAAGCGGACATACGACGTGATCGTCTCCGAGCCGTCGAATCCGTGGATGGCCGGCGTGGCCGCGCTGTTCACGCGCGAGTTCTTCGAGGCCGCACGCGCGCGGCTGCGGCCCGATGGCATCCTCTGCCAGTGGGCGCACACCTACGACATGAGCGACGCGGACCTGCGGTCGATCGTGCGCACCTTCGCGTCGACCTTTCCACAGAGCACGATGTGGCGCGTCGGCGACGGCGACCTGCTGCTCATCGGCACGACCGGCCGCGATATCGAAGCGCGCCTCGCCGACCTCGGTGACCGATCGCGCCGCGACTCGATCGTCGGCGCGCTGGCGGACGTGGCGATCGAGCCTCCGACCGCTCGGTTCGATCTGCTGTCGCTGTTCGCGGGCGGACCGGCTGAGGTCGCGCGTTATGGCGACGCCGCCGTCATTCAAACCGACGATCGGATGGCGCTCGAATTCACGGCGCCGGGCGCGATCTACGGACGATCGACCAACGCCAACAGCGTCGCCATCCGGGCGTTGACGGCCCAGTCGCACCTTCCTGCCGTCGTCGCCGAGGCGATGCACACCGCCGACTCACGAAGCTGGACGGCGCGCGCCACGATGGATTTGAAAGCGGAGGCGTACACCACCGCGTACGAGAACTTTCGGCGCGCCGTGGCGCTCGACGCGCGCAACGCCGATGCCTTGCGCGGCGCTTCGGATGCCGCCGCCGGTACGAACCAACAGGCCGAACATCGAGCCTGGCTCGAGGGGCTCGCGAAGGCGGCACCGGCCAACGCCGTGGTGCGTGTGGAGTTGTCGCGCGTGCGGGCGGCGGCCGGCGACTTCGACGGCGCCGTGGCCGCCGCGTCGGAGGCGCAACGGCTCGACCCGACCGATCCGAGAGCGACCGAGCAGCTCGCCTCGGTGTTCGCGGACATGGGCGACGTTCAACGGCTCGTGCCGCTCGCCGATCAGCTCGTCGCCCGCTATCCCGATCGCGACGAGGGACGCTATTACCAGGCGACGGCGTTCATGCTGCGCGATCAGCCGGCCGAAGCGGCCAACGTCGCGCGCCGCGTCGTGGCGGCCAGTCCCTCCTTCGCGAAGGCGCAGAACCTGCTCGGCGCCGCCTGCGCGAGCACCGGCCAGAAGGACTGTGCCGAAGCGGCGTTCACCACGTCGATTCGCTTGAATCCGCGCGAGCCGTCGAGCTATATCAATCTCGGCCTTTTCTACCTCCAGACCGCACGGCCGGCGAACGCCGCCGAATCGTTCGGCGAAGCGCTGGCGCTCGATCCGTCGTCGGAGGCCGCCAAAGACGGTCTCCGGCAGGCGCGCGCCGCGCAGACCACGAGATGACACACACGTTCTTTATGAACGTGGTGACAACTTGCGACATGCACCAGGATCGCCTGACGCTATAGTCCCGCGTACTTCAATCGGCGGCGTTCAAGACCGTGCGATCGGCGTCGAGGAGGAATCCTATGTTCGACTCGTGGAGCCGGCGCGCTGCCGGCGTCGCGCTCGGCGCGATCGGTCTGATGCTGGCGGTCGTGAGCGGGTCTGCACAGCAACCACCGCGGCGGCCAAATTCACAAGTACCGACTGGGCTTCCGCCAGGCACACCCACGCAGCAGTCGCCATCCGGTCTGCTGATTCCGGTGCAGCCGCCGGCCGCGCCGCCGGCCGCGCTCCTCGCGAACTACAAGCCGGTGACGGCGGAGCGCCTCAAGCATCCGGAAGACAGCGACTGGCTGATGGTGCGCCGCACCTACGACGGCTGGGGATACAGTCCGCTCGATCAGATCACGCCTGCCAACGTCGGCCGCTTGCGGCCGGTGTGGGTGATGTCTACCGGCATGAACAACGGACATCAGGCGCCACCGTACGTGAACAACGGCGTGATGTTCGTCTCGACGTCGTACAACCAGCTGATTGCGATCAACGCGGCGAGCGGCAAAGAGCTCTGGCGATACCGGAGCCCGAGTCCTGAGAATGCGCGAGTGCCGAAGCCGGTCAATCGCGGCCCTGCGTTATACGGCGATAGAGTGTTCCTCGCGCTCGGCGAAGCGGCCCTCGTCGCGATCGATGCGAAGACGGGAAAGGAACTCTGGCGAACGCCTGTCGAGGACAACACGAAGGGCTATTACATGACGGCGGCGCCGCTCGTTGCGGACGGCAAAGTCATCGTCGGTATCTCGGGCGGAGACGGCCCGACGCGCGGCTTCGTCGCCGCGTACGATCCCGAGACCGGCAAGGAAGTGTGGCGCTGCTTCACGATCCCGGCCCCGGGCGAGCCGGGCAGCGATACGTGGCCGCAGGGCGATCAATGGAAGACCGGCGGCGGCGCGACATGGGTCACCGGAAACTACGATCCGGAAACCAACCTGCTCTTCTGGGGCGTCGGTAACGGCAATCCATGGGTCGCCTCAGAACGGGAAGGCGACAACCTTTACACGGCGTCGACGATTGCCATCGACGCGTCCACGGGCAAGATCAAAGGCCACTTCCAGTACACACCGAACGAAGCGTGGGACTTCGACGAGGTCGCGCCGCCGCTGCTCGTCGACTTTCAGCGCAACGGCCGGACGATCAAGGGCCTCGTCGACTTCACCCGCAGCGGCTATCTCTACTTTCTCGAGCGCACGCCCGACAGAATCAAGTTCGTCGAGGGGAAGCCGTACGTCAAACAGAACATCTTCACGAGCCTCGATCCGAAGACCGGGCGGCCGGACATCGATCCGGATCACAAGGCGGCGGTCGGGAAGCTCGCGAGCTTCTGCCCGTCATGGCACGGGGGGAAGAACTGGGAGCCGGGCGCGTTCAATCCGAAGACGCGGATGGTCTACATCCCGACGCAGGAGAATCTCTGCGCGGTGATGGTCGGCCGTCTGTTGGACACGCCGATTGGGGGCCGGCGCGCGGCGACGACCAATCAAATGTACATTGCGCCTGGCGCGGATCACATCAGTGAAGTCCAGGCATGGAACGTCGACACCGGCAAGAAGGCCTGGAGCCACAACTTCAAGGACTCGCCGAATTGGGGCCCGATACTGACGACCGGCGGCGGCCTGGTCTTCAGCGGCGGGACCAACGATCGGATGCTCCGCGCCTATGACGCGACGACGGGCGCCGTGCTGTGGGAGCATCCGACCAACTCGGGTGTCTATGCGCCGCCCTCTTCGTTCATGGTCGACGGCACGCAGTACATCGCCGTGGTCTCGGGCTGGGGCCAGGATGCGCGCTCGATGGAGTCGCGCATCAACGGCGTGTCCGTCGGTCATTATCCGGACGTGCCGGAAGGCGGCGTCATCTGGGTATTTGCGGTGAAATAACGAATCCTCATTGAAGGAGAGCGCCATGGGTGGACCAACGGCAACGCACGCTCGGCTCCGCCGGATCGGCGGAGTGCTGACGCTGATCGTCAGCGTGATGGGATCGCCGGCGTGGGCACAGAGCGGCGGCTCGTCCGCCGTCATTCACGGCACGGTTCAGGATGAATCCGGCGGTGCATTGCCCGGAGTCGTCGCGACGCTGTCGAGTCCGGCGCTCCAGGTGCGGCAGATGACGACGGTCAGCGATGTGCAGGGCAACTACCGGTTCGGCGAGCTGCCGACCGGCGTCTACACGATCAAGTTCGAGCTCGCCGGCTTCACGTCGTTCATCCGCAACGAGCTGAGACTGCCGGTCGGCTTCGACGCGAAGGTGGACGTGCTGTTGAAGATCGGCAGCCTCGAAGAATCGGTGACGGTGACGGGCGGCAGTCCGGTCATCGACGTGACGACCACGACGAAGAGCGTCACGCTCAATACCGAGGTGCTCAACGAAATCCCGCGCGGCCGCGATCTCAGCATGGTCTATAGCATGGCGCCCGGCGTGACGCTCGCGGGCACGCCCGACGTCGGTGGCAGCAACATGGCGAACCGGCAGAACATTTCGTCCGGCGGCGTCGCGCTGCAGCCGAAGCTGCAGATCGAAGGCATGAACATCGTGCTGAGCGACGATCAGAACTCGGGCGTCTACTTCAACTCCGACACGCTCGAAGAGATCCAGATCAAAACCTCCGGCAACGACGCCTCGGTCGGTGTGCCAGGCATTTCGATGGTCGGGGTGATCAAATCGGGCGGCAACAGCTACCACGGGATCTACAGCGCCAGCTACCAGTCGCCCAAGCTGCAATCCAACAACCTCGACGACCACCTGCGCTCGCAGGGGTTGACGGCCGTGCAGCCCGTGAAGTCGTTCTACGACTACCAGGCCGATCTCGGCGGCAAGATTCTCCAGGACAAGCTGTGGTTCTACCTCGCCTACAGCAAGCAGCAGAAGAACACGGGCATCGCCGGGTTCGTCTCAGCGCCCGGTCCGGACGGCAGGTACCTCACCGGCGACGAACCGATCGCCTACGCGACGACGGGCATCGGTCAGTGGGCGATGAAGTATTCGTACTTGATCACGCCGAACAACCGGCTGAACTACGTCTGGCAGCGCGGCAACAAGTTCGTCGGCGAAGACGGCGCCGGCGTGCTGAGTCCGCTCGAGCACACGCGCGACTACTCGAATCCGACCGCGATCAACCGGCTGGAATACCAGAGCACGATCAACTCGTGGTCGCTGTTCAACGTCGTCGGCGGCTACGCCGGATGGTGGTCCGATTACTCGTCGTATCGTCAGGCCGAGAAGTACGGCTTCGCGTTGGGCCCGGCCAAGCTCGATCGCGAGAGCGGGCTGACCACCGGGCCGAACGCGCAGAACACCGCGCTGCGTCCGCAGGATCGCTACATGGTCGACGCCGCGTACAGTTTCTTCCCGCAGAACTTCCTCGGCGGCCACCATCAGTTCAAAGCCGGCCTGTCGTACTACCACGATCATGAAGCGTGGTACTACCCGACCAACCGTCCGGAGCTCGGCAACTACATGCTGGTCTTCGACAAAGTCAATGGCCTGTCGGGCACGCCGGTGCAGCTTCAGGTCAGCGACATGCCTGTGTATCCATCGGACATGGAGCAGGAGACGGCGCTGTACTTGAACGACACGTGGCGAGTCACCGATCGGCTCACCGCCAATCTGGGCGTCCGCTGGGACTACCAACACGTCTACCTGCCGGCGCAGAGCCACGAGGCGACGCCGGACTTTCCGACCGTGTGGCCCGCCGGCGACTATCCCTACACGAACCTCGTGAAGTGGTATCGGACCGTGCCGCGATTCGGTGTTGCCTACGACGGCCGCAGTCTCGGCGTCTTCAAAGTGTCGGCCGGTCTCTATGGGTATGTGTTCGGCGCGCAGCGCGGCATCAGCTACAACCGGAACGCGCTGCAGACCGCGACGTTCACGTGGCACGATCTGAACGGCGACAAGCTCTATCAGCCGGGTGAAGTGAACCTCAATTTGAACGGGGCGGATTTCGTCAGCGTCAACGGCGCGATCGGCAACATCATGAACCCGGATCTCAAGCAGCCGCTCTATCAGGAGTACGCAACGAGCTGGGAGCATCCGCTGGCCCCGAACAGCGCAATCTCCACGTCGTACACGTACCGGCGTTCCAGCGACAACTACGACATCCCCGGTCCGAACGTCGCGCGACCGCCGAGCGCCTACAACATCCCGATTACGCGGCGAGATCCGGGCCCTGACGGCCTCCTCGGCAACGCCGACGATGCCGGTCTGCCGAGCGTGACGTTCTACGACTACGACCCTGCGTATCGCGGCATCGCGTTCGTGAAGAACACGCTCCAGAACAGCGTGCTGGACAACTGGTTCCACACGATCGAGCTCACGGTCACGAAGCGTCCGACGCGGAGGTGGCAGGGCTCGGCGTCATTCTGGATGGTCAAGAATCATCGCTGGATCACCAACACGTTCAACGCGCCGCAGGACTTCTACAACGCGCTCGACGAGACCTGGAGCTGGGCCGGCAATTTCGAGGTCAGCTATCGCTTGCCGTACGATTTCCTCGCCGCCGCGAACATGCAGTCCAAGAAGGGCGCGACCGGACAACGGATGGTCCTGTTCCGCACGGTCGATCCCGACGGCGGTCCGCCGATCTCGCAGCTCAGCACCGTGAACGTGCGCGTCGAGCCGTACGGCGCGGAGGTCGGCCCGGGACTGAACGTGTTCAACGTGCGCCTGTCCAAGGACTTCCGGATCGGCGGCGGCAAGCTGGGCGCGGGCTTCGACGTGTTCAACGTTCTCAATTCGAATGCCCCCAATCAGCTGCTCTACGCGTCGGGTCCGACGTATCTCTATCCAACCGGCGTCAACGGCGGCATCCTCCCGGCGCGCATCGCCCGTCTGACCGCACGATTCCAGTTCTAGCGCAGTCACTCGGCGGCGGGCCTGAAGGGCCCGCCCTGCGAGTGTCGGGGATACGGCCGCGGAAACCAACGTACTCGTAGGGCGGCCCTTTCAGGGCCGCCTCGACGAGTGGCGAGAACATCATGGCCAGCACAGCCAGCGAGATGACCGACCAGGAGATCAAGGACCTCATGCGCGCCATCGCGAGGGCGAACGGCCGTCCGCTCAGCGAGGAACGGATCGAGGCGGACCTGCCCGCGTACAGGAATTTCCTGCTCGCGATGGAACGCATCGATCGGCACACGTTCGCCGTCGAAGACGAGCCGGCGTTTCACTTCTCGCTTCGCACGCTGGCGCCGGGATGGAAGGCGGGATCGCGATGAACGTCTCACGCCGCGGATTCCTCGCCGGCTCGATCGGCATCGCGTTAGCCGAGCAGCTTCCGTCGATCCACGCCGCGACCGGAGAGCTGCACTATCTGACGCTCCGCGACGCCGCCGCGCGGATTCGCAGCAAGGCGCTGTCACCCGTGGAGCTGACCCAGGCGATCCTCGCGCGAATCGATCACGTCGAGCCGAAGGTGCACGCGTTCATCACCATCACACGAGAGCACGCGGTCGACGCGGCGCGTGCCGCCGAGCGCGAGATCGCCGCCGGCCGCTATCGCGGACCGCTGCACGGGATTCCCGTGGCCGTCAAAGACACGCACTACACGAAGGGCATCAAGACGACGTGTGCCTCGCCGGTGCTCGCCGATTTCGTGCCGTCGTTCGACGCGACGGTGGTGACGAAGTTGAAAAATGCCGGCGCGATTCTGATTGGCAAGACGAATCTGCCCGAGTTCTCGTCCGGGTCGTCGGGCAACGGCACGAACAACCCGTGGAACCTGGCGAAGCCGACCGGCGGATCGAGCGCCGGCAATGCCGCCGGCCTCGGCGCCGGAATGTTCTTCGGCGCCAGCGGCGGCGATACGGGCGCGTCCATTCGCGGTCCCGCGGCGCTCTGCGGCGTCGTCGGTCTGAAGCCGACCTACGGACGCGTCAGCGGCTACGGCGTGATGAAGCTCAGTTGGTCCGTCGATCACGTCGGTCCGATGACGCGGACGGTCGAAGACAACGCGATCATGCTCGACGTCCTCGCCGGCCACGATCCGGAGGACTGGGCGAGCGCGGACGTGCCGGTTCCGGACTACACCCGCGCGCTCAGGCGCGGCGTTCGCAGTCTGCGGATCGGCATCCCGAAGGGGCCGATGATCGAGGGCTTCCATGCCGACGAATTGAAAGCGTTCGACCAGGCGGTGCGCGTGTTTCAGAAACTCGGCGCGCGCGTCAGCGAGTTCGACTTTCCGCCGACGCTCGCGGTCATGGGCGACGCGCACAACATCATCCGCATCTGTGAGGCGGCGTCGTACCACGAACCGTTCCTGGCGAACAAGGCCGAGCTCTACGGGCCGAGCATGGTGAGGCGAGACGTCGAGGCGGGCTCGCTGATCACCGCCGGTCAATATCTGCGCGCGCAGAAGGTGCGCAAGATCTTCGTCAAGCAGATGCTCGCGATCTTCAACGGCTTCGACGTCATGATCACGCCCGAATCGGTGCCGGCCGGCGAGCCGACGCGCGCGGCGCTCAATCCGCACTCGCCATTCAACGACACCGGATTCCCGGGCATGGCGGTGCCGGCCGGCTTCTCGACCTCGCCCCCGGGGCTGCCGCTGTCGATCCAGATCGTCGGCAAGCCGTTCGACGAAGAGACCGTCTACGCGGCCGGATATGCCTACGAAGCCGAAACGCGTTTCCACGAACAAAGGCCGCCGCTCTAACTCCTTCGCGGTCGCGCGGTCGCAAAGGCGACGGCTGGCCGGCGCGCTCGCGTCGGTCTTCGTGCTGAAGCTCGTCGTCATGCTGCAGCTGAACGATCACGTGTTGACGCAGCCCGACGCCGGCCTCGATACCACCGCCTACGCCGGCCTCGCCGATCGCGTGCTCACCGGCGACGTCGGATTGGGACCGGGACTCTATTTCCTTTCTCCGCTCTATATCTATTTTCTGGCGGCCGTGCTCGCCATCGGGCATTCGTTCACGGCGGTGCGACTGGTGCAAATCGCGCTCGGCACGACGGGTGTGGCGCTCGTCTTCATCACCGCCGACGAATGGTTCGGCCGTCGCGCGGCCTGGCTGGCGGCGGCCTTCGCGACGCTGACCGGCGTCTTCACGTTCTATGAGTCGCTGATCCTCCAGACCGCGCTCGATCCATTTCTCACCGCCGCCGCATTGACGTGTCTGACGCTCGGCCTGCGGCGAGCCGACGATCGTTGGCTCGCGTTCGCGGGCCTCGCCTTCGGCATCCACGCCTGCAATCGCCCCAACGTCGCCGCGCCGGCTGTCGTCATCGCGCTGCTGCTGGCGGCGGCGCGCCGCTGGCGGGCGGCCGCCGCGTTCTCGATCGCGCTCGCGACGGCGCTCGCGCCGGTCACGATCAGGAACATCGTCGTCTCCGGCTACTGGTCTCCGGTCACCGCATCGCACGGCGGTTTGAACTTCTTCATCGGCAACAACGCCGGCGCCGACGGCACCTTTCACGCGGTGGCTGACGTCACGCCGGACATCAGAGGACAGCAGGAAGACACGCGGCGTGTGGCCGAACGCGCCACCGGTCACGCGCTCGACGATGCCGGCGTGTCGTCGTTCTTCTATCAACGCGGCTGGACCTGGATCCGCGAGCAGCCATCTGCCGCGGCGAGACTGTTCGCGCGAAAACTCTCGCTGATGTTCAGTGCGAAATACCTCTGGCTGAACTACAGCTATCCGTTTTTCGCGCACGACGAGCGGACGCTGCTGCGCGTTCTGGTCGTCGGGCCGTGGCTCCTGATCCCGGTCGGCCTCGTCGGCCTCGTGATCGCGGCGCCGCCCGGACAACGATCGGCATATCTCATCTGGACGTCGTTCGTGCCGATCTACGCGCTGGCGGTCGCGGTGTTCTACGTCAGCGATCGCTATCAATTGCCGATGCTCATTCCGCTGTGCGCCGGCGCCGGCGCGGCGGTCGACGCGCTCGCGAGCGCCGCCTTCGCGCAGCGATGGGCGAGACTCGCGATCTCCGGCGCCGCGATCGGCGCCCTCCTTCTATTGGTCAACCGTCCGCTTGCCTACGACGAGGGCATCGCCGAAGAGCGCACGCGCATGGCGGAGCGGCTGGTCACCTTGGGGCGCTACGACGAAGCCGGGCAGTGGGCCGACCGTGCGGAACAGGCGCATCCCCGTCCCGGGGAAGTTCGTTTTCGCGTCGGCCAGCGGTTGGTCGCGCAGAATCAGTCGACGGCAGCGATCGCGTATTTTCGGCGAGCGTTGACGCTCGACCCGAACCAGCCGGTTGTCGAGTACGCGCTGGGTGAAACACTGCTCGAAGCGGAACGCCCTCGCGACGCGATCGCTCCGCTTCGGAGCGCGCTCGAAGGCGGCGTCCACGCGGATCAGGCCGGCTACGATCTCGTGCGTGCGCTCGGCGCATCGGGCGAGCGGGAAGAAGCGATCCGCGTGCTCGAGCAGGTGCGTCCCGCGCGCGAAGACGATGCCGGGCGTTGGGTGGCGCTCAGCAGGCTGGCGGTTCAACTGCAGGAACCGCGGCTGGCGCAGGCGTTCGCGCGCAAGGCCATCGCGCTGCGCCCGGATCTCGCCGCCGCGCACGGGCAGCTTGGCGACGGGCTCAACCTCGAAGGGCGATGGGGAGACGCGGCTCGCGAATTGGACGAAGCGATTCGCCTGGATCCGCACAGCGCCGCGCCGCACGTCGGCCTCGCCGTCGCCGACGCGAACATGGGTCGCCTGGCCGACGCGCGAATCCATGTCGAAGAAGCATTGCGACTCGATCCCGGTTCCGAAGCCGCCAGACGCGTGCAGCAGGCGCTGGAACGATCGTCTGCCATCCGCGATGGCCGTACGGGTCGGTCGGCGGGCCGGCGTCAAAACTGATTCGAGCTCACGACGACGGTCGTGGCGCCCGACGTGAGGTTCAACGAGCGTTCGAGTCCCTTGAATTGTCCGACGCTGCGCGCGACGTCGACGAGGGCCGCGCCGAGCGTGCGCACGTAGTGTGACTGCGTCCAGAAGCGCACGAGTTTGTCGTACACGTCGGGCAGCTTGCCAGCGTCCGGCGTCGGGATGGCGATCGCGTCGGCGAGGAGACGGCACCCTCGCGTAAACCGTGCGCAGTCGGCAAACCACTCGGTATCGGCCGCCACGATCGACGCGACGGCGCTCTGATCGAACACGCCGAAGCGGATGACGTTTCGCTCGCGGTTTGCGAGGTCGGGATTCTTCAGCAGCGTATCAGCCGACAACCGGACGGTCTCGACGTTGAATGCCTCGGCGGAGCTGAGCAACGCCTGCCAGAGCGGCTCGTAGGTGGCGCGCCGCTGCAGCATCGAAGGGACGACGGTCGCGTCGAGCGCGGCCGCGGCAGCGCCGGCGAAGTCGCGCGGCGCCATCGACCCGAGCACACGGACGATTGGACGCAGCGCCTCGTCGTTGACGCGGAGGTGAAACGACCATTCGGCTTTCTGATTCACCACGCCGGCGAGCTGCTTGCGAACGAACGACAGCGACGTCTCCGGACAGATGCTCCACAGCGCCGCGAAGTCGAGTGCCGTCTCGAGGTCGTCGGCGTCGAACGTCTGCTCGTCGCGAATCATCGCGATGTGAAGACCGAACTGATAGTCGCCGACCAGTGGTGTGACGCGCGCGGCCGGCATGTCGGCCGCGAAATCCACGGTCCACGCCAGCTTGTTGCGCGCGTAGCCGCCCGACCCGACGTAGCTGCGCGAGACCGTTCCGGCAAGACGGTCGACGCGTTCGACCGCCACGACCTGCCGCCGATCCTGTCCGAAGAGTTTCCACTTGTTCAGTCCGAGCGTGAAACCCCACGCCTTGGTCACCGTCGTGCTCGTTTCGTTCAGGAACCGCCTCAGCGCGATTTCGGTCGGCTTGCGCTGGAAGGCCGCGGCCAGGTTGCCGCCCATCAGCTCCGCGTGCAGGCCCTGGCCCGGACCGCTATCCGGAATCTCGGCCTCGAACACCGACACGTCGCTGCTCACGCGGCTGTACTCGTACGCGAACGACACCTCGACCTTCGCTTCCACGATCGCCCGGATGCGCGCAGTGGCTTCGGCGGTCAGGTTCGCGACCGCCTTGGCGATCTCGGAGACGCCGGTCAGCTTCAGCCGATCGACGATCGATGCCGCCAATGCGTTGTCGTCGGCGGTCAGCGCGCGCGCCGCGAGGTTGTCGAGCAGCTTCGTGAGCCGATCCGCTGCCGTGCCCAGCAGTCCGGCGACCACGTCGTTGATCACGGCATCGACCGCTGAAGGATGGGCGATTTCCGCGGAGATCTTCGCGCCTGCACTCGCGTCGACTTGCTTGACATGGCTCTTGCGGACGGCGACCACGAGCCTGCCGCCGACCGGCCTCGCGAACACGACGCTGAAGCTGTCGGCGACCGAGACGTTGACCGTACACGTGGCGCCGACGGTCGTCCTGATGGCGATCGGCGCCACGCTCTTGAGGAGGCGCGCCAGACTGCTGATCTCTGATGTGAAGACGTCGGACCACTCGATCTCGATCGACGCCGTCAGTTCGCCGCGTGTCTGAAACGCGAGCGCATCGCCTTCGGGCAGATTCTGGAGATGGTTCAGCACCGCCGCCGAGCGCAGCACCTTCAGATCGGTGCCAACCGCCGCCAGCGCATCGTCGCCGAGCGCGTGGCGGTGATAGTCCGACATCACGACCTGACGGCCGGCGCCACCGGTGAACGCGACGATGCCGGCGGTGGCGGCGACGTCGGCTTTGACGTCGGCATCCGCGGTGTACTTGAGCCACCCGTGCGTCGCATCGAACCGCAGCGGCGGCCGGAACTCGCCCGCCGGCGTCTTCACCTCCTGCACGCCGACGACGCCGGCGTCGTCGAGGCCGCTCTTGCCGTTCAGCGCCGTCACCGAAAATGCGCCGCCCACGTGGAACGTGAAGTCGACCGGCAGGCCGCCGCCGAGATGGGCGGCGCTCTTGATCTGTCCG
Source organism: Vicinamibacterales bacterium (assembly GCA_036848175.1). GTDB lineage: Bacteria > Acidobacteriota > Vicinamibacteria > Vicinamibacterales > CAVVIG01 > QHWF01. The sequence continues at coordinate 16,081 of DAIUKO010000159.1, forward strand.
GACGCGAGTTTCAGATTCAGCGAGGAGTCCCCGAGCGGCTTTTTCTCGATGACCGGCAGCAAGTCGTCGACGGACACGAGCGAGAACGTTCCAGTGATCGGCGCCATATGTCCTCTCCAGTCACGGTCAGACCCCGGTCAGACCACGGTCAGACCACGGTCAGACCACGGTCAGACCACGGTCAGACC
>DAIUKO010000160.1:0-16228 GCA_036848175.1 Vicinamibacterales bacterium
CGCGGGTTCGCCGCCTCGAACTGAATCGCGTGCGGCTTCGCCTTCCACACGACGTCAACGATGTCCTGAAGCGGCACGTCGTAGTGGTGAGGACCGGGATAGTTGCCCCAGCACAAGTGCATCCGCACCTGTCCGGCCGGAACGTTGACGAGCGCCCGATTGAGTGCCTCGACGTTCAGTTCCATGCGCTCGCGAAAACCGGCGAGGTCGAGGTCCTTGAACTGCGTGTGCCGTCCCATCGCCAGATCGGGACAGTCGACCTGCAGCGTGATGCCGGCGGCGGCGATCGTCTCGTACTCGTGCCGCATCGCCTCAGCAATCGCGAAGACGTACTCCTCGTGCGTCCGGTAGTACTCGTTGCGAAAGAAGAAGGCGGTCACACCAGGTGACGCCGAGGTCAAGAACGCTCCGGCGGCGCGGTGCGCCTTCAGTGCGGTCTTCAGCCGCTCCGCATCTCTGCGCGGCGCCTCCGCGTCGCGCACGCTGATCGGCGCATCGCACGCGGGCGTCTTGCGGTGCTTGCGTCCCGGGTCGGCGAACACGCGGGCCCTCGTTTGCGGGAAGGCCTCGATGTCCTGAAACACGAAGTTGTTGCCCGCTCCGCCAAAACCGTTCAGCCGATCCTTGATGTACGTCGCGTAGCTCGGCTTTCCCCATTCGCCATCGTTGACGATGTCGATCCCCGCCTTGGTCTGCTTCACGACGGCTTCGTCCACCGCCCGGGCCACACGCTCGTCCAGCGCGGCCGTGTCGACGGGAATGCCGTCTTCCCGCGCCCACATCATGGCAATCAGATCGTCGGGACGCGGGAGGCTGCCGACGTGCGTCGTGAGAAAGCGGCCGGGGCTCGCCATCGCGAAGAGATTACTCGATCGCCCACGATGCGGCGTTGACAACCTGGCGCGCATGCGTGAGACTCTCGCCGCAACGGGCCGCATCAGGCGATGCAGAGAAAACTGCTTCCGACGACGGTCGTCGGCTCGTATCCGCAGCCGGAGTGGCTCATCGACCGGCCGCTGCTCACGGCCAATACGCCGCCGCGCGTGCGGATGCGCCAGCTCTGGCGCGTCGCCCCCGAGCTTCTCGAGCAGGCACAGGACGATGCCACGCTGATTGCCATTCGCGATCAGGAGCGCGCCGGCATCGATATCGTCTCGGACGGCGAGATGCGGCGCGAAAGCTACTCCAACCGGTTTGCGACCGCGCTCGACGGGATCGACCTCGACAATCCGGGTACGATTATCAGCCGCACCGGCAAGCCGGCATTCGTGCCAAGAGTGATCGGCCGCGTTCGGCGGCTGCGCCCGGTCAACGTGCGCGATGTGCAGTTCCTGCGGGCACACACCGATCATCAGATCAAGATGACGGTTCCAGGTCCGTTCACGATGACGAAGCTGGCGCGGAACGACTACTACGCATCCGACGCGGAACTGGCGATGGACTACGCCGCCGCGGTGAATGCGGAAATCGATGACCTGTTCAGCGCTGGCGCCGACGTCGTGCAGATCGACGAGCCATACATGCAAGTGCATCCCGTGGAAGCGCGGTCGTACGGAATCGCGGCGCTCCGGCGCGCGCTCGACGGGATCACCGGGACCACCGCGGTGCACATCTGCTTCGGCTACGGCGCGATGGTCAAAGGAAAGCCCGCGCGCTACGACTTTCTTTCCGAACTGGCTGCAACCACCGTGCAGCAGGTGTCCGTCGAAACGGCGCAGTCGTCGCTCGATTGTTCCGTGCTCGCCGACCTCGCCGGCAAGACCGTTCTGCTCGGAGTTCTCGATCTGTCGACGAGCGAGATCGAGTCGCCCGCGGTCGTTGCCGATCGAATTCGTCGCGCGCTGCCCTACGTGCCCGCCGAGCGGCTGATCGTCGCGCCGGACTGCGGCATGAAGTACCTCACGCGCGACGTCGCCTTTGCGAAACTTGCGGCCATGGTCGAGGGGGCTGGATTGGTGCGCGCCGAGTTGCAGTCGCGTGTCGCAGCGCGCGCGTGAAGGAATCGGCCGGCGGCGCTGGACACGACAGAGTGACTGGAGGAGAAATGAAAAGCCTCGTGCAGGGTGTTCACCACATCACGCTGTGCCCCGGCGGCGCGCAGCAGGATATCGACTTCTTTACCCAAGTACTCGGGCAGCGGCTGGTCAAGCAGACGGTTCTGATGGATGGCAGCATCCCCATCTATCACCTCTATTATGGAAATGCCGATGCCGACGTCGGTTCGATCGCGACGAGTTTTCCGTACTCGCGCAAGCCGGGCCGCGTCGGATCCGGCCAGCTCTCCTGCACCAGTTACACCGTTCCGAACGGCGCGATCGCGTTCTGGAAGGACCACTTCGATCGGCACCGGGCCGAGCATAGTGGCGTGCAGGAGCGGTTCGGCACGAAGTATCTGCGGGTACGGCATCCAGCCGGACTTCTCTTCGAGATGATTGAAGAGAGCGCCGACGATCGAAATCCATGGACGACGACCGAGATCCCGCGAGACGTCGGAACGCGCGGCTTCTTCGGGGCGGTGCTGTCGGTTCGCGACGTGCGCGACCAGGAATCGTTCTTCGTCGACGCGCTCGGCTTCCGCAAGGTCGGCGTCGATGGACCCTATCATCGATTCGAAGTGCAAGGAGCGGCGGCCGGACGCATCGTCGACTTGCACGTCGAGCCGGAGCGCGCGGCTGGAAGCTGGGGCTTTGGCGCCGGCACGGCCCATCACATCGCGTTCAACGTCGAAACAGACGACGCGCTGGTGAAGCAAAAGGCTGTCTACGAGGAACTGGGCTTCACCGACGCATCGGAGATCAAGGATCGCTTCTACTTCCACTCCATGTATGTCCGCTCGCCGGGCGGCATCCTCGTCGAGTGCACGGCGAATGTCCCCGGTGGTTTCTACCAGGACGAGGCGCCGGAGGAGCTCGGCACGAAGTTGCACGTGCCGCCCTGGTACGAGGATCAGCGCGAGGCGATCGTCTCGCAGTTGGAACCGATCACAGTGCCGGAAGAAAACCGGCCGAGGCCGGAAACGACGTCGGCACCAAGGCCTGCCGTCGCTGCGCACAACGCTGCGGGGAAGGAGCCGGCAGTTCCCTTGTCTCGTTACAAAGCCACCTTCGACGCAGATAAGCAAACAACCTAGCCATGCGCGTCACCATCCTCGGGACCGCGATTCTGCTGGCTCTCCTCGCGTGGCCTGCGCCCGCGTCGGCGCAGATCGATTTTTCCGGCGAATGGATGCCCGTGCGATCGATGGATAACACGGAGGATCCATGGATTGGAGATTGGGTCGGTCTGCCGCTGAATGACATCGGGCTGGCGCGCGCCGAAGCGTGGAACCCCTCGCTGCTCTCGCTGCCGGAATATCAATGCCGGCCGCACGGGTGGGCGTACATCTACCGCGGTCCGACGCTGCTGCGCATATCGAAGGCCGTCGATCCGTTCAGCCGCGAAATCGTGTCGTACGAGCCGGAGTGGCACCAGTCGACGAACATGCCGGTGTATCTCGACGGCCGTGACCATCCGCCGGAGGAATCGGCGCACACGTGGGGCGGCTTTTCCACGGCCCGGTGGGAAGGCGACATGCTGAGGATCACCACCACCCACCTGAAAGAAGACTACATCCGCCGCAACGGCGCGATGGTCAGCGACGAAGCCAAGGTGACGACGTGGTGGATCCGTCGCGGCGATTACCTGACCTGGATCAACATCGTGCACGACCCGAACTATCTATCGGCGCCGCTGATTCGCAGCGCCGAGTACCGTCTCGCCGTCAACTCCCTCGTTCCCGCGCATCCGTGCACCGCGACCTACGAAGGGCTCGAGAAGGGGCGTGTGATGCACTACCTGCCCGGCGAGAATTCTTTCATCAAGGATCTTCGCCAGCGCTACGGGATCCCGAACAACCTCCCGACCGCCGGGGCCGAGACGATGTATCCGGAATTCAAGAAGAAGCTGGGCGAGAGCGACTGGAGCCGCGGGTCCAAGAGCCATGAGCGGTAATCGTGCCTCGATCGCTTGGGCGATCCTGGCCGTCGCGATCGTGACACTTCACGCACAGGGTTCCGACCTGCGCGTCATTCCCATCCGCGGCAACGTCTACATGATCGCCGGCGCGGGTGGGAACATCACCGCCTCGATCGGAAAGGACGGCGTCATGCTGGTCGATTCCGGCGCGCCGACGATGACCGACACGCTGCTCGCCGTGGTACGTGCGCTCGATCGACAAGTGACGGCTTCCGGCATGCCCCAGCGCTCATGTGTCGGCGTCGTGCAGGGCTGTACCTGGTGGAACAGTTCCAATCTCCTGGCCACAACGGTCGCCCCGCCGGCGCCCAGACCCATTGCCGGCATCATCAATACAAGCGTCGATGCCGACCACATCGGCGGCAACGAAAAGATTGCCGCCGCGGGCCGGACCTTCGGCGTGCGCAATCTCGCCAACGTGATTCCGGCGTGGATCGTGGCACACGAGAACGTCGCCGCGCGGTTGAGTCCGGCAGGCCAACCGACGGTCGCCACCGGCGCGCTGCCCGACGAGGTCTATTTCGGCAGCGAGAAGAAGCTCAACTTCTTCAACGGCGAGGGCATCGTCATCATGCACGTCGATGCCGCGCATACCGACGGGGACAGCCTCGTCTATTTTCGCGGATCGGATGTGATTGCCGCCGGCGACGTGTTCAACATGGCGCACTACCCGGTGATCGACACCAAGAACGGCGGATCGATCAACGGGATCATCGTCGCGGCCAACAAGCTGCTCGACACGATCGTGTGGGAACACATGATGGAAGGCGGCACGATGGTGGTGCCTGGCCACGGCCGTCTCGCCGATGTCGCCGACGTCGCGTACTACCGGGACATGGTGACGATCGTTCGCGATCGTGTGCTGGCGATGAAGAACAAGGGCCTGACACTCGCGGAGATCACACGTGCGCATCCGACGAAGGATTACGACCCCCGATTCGGACGCAATCCGCAATGGACACCGGACATGTTCGTCGCGTCCATTTACCAGACGCTCGATGCTTCAGGGCGCTGAATGCGGGCGCGTGTTCTCGCCGCCGCCATTCTCGTCGCCTTGCCATTGGCTGTGCAGGCGCGACATGACGAACAAGGCCGCGGACAGGGTTCCGGCGGCGCCGCGGATGCGCTGAACTTCCGAGCCAGCGCCCCTGTCGACTTCACCGGGTACTGGGTGTCGATGATCACGGATGACTGGCGCTACCGGATGCTCACGCCGCCCAAGGGCAATGTCGACTACCTGCCGGTGACGCCGGAGGCTCGTCGAATGGCGGAACAATGGGATCCGGTCAACGACGAGGCCGCCGGAGAACAATGCCGTGGCTACGGCGCAGTCGGCGTCATGCGGCTGCCCGGCCGTCTGCACATCACGTGGGAAGGCGACACCGTGCTGAAGCTGGAGACGGACGCGGGCACGCAAACGCGCCGGTTCGTTTTCGGCACGACGGAACCTGCCGCGGCGCCGACGTGGCAGGGGACGTCGGAAGCGCGTTGGGTGCGTCCGATCAACCGCGCCGCCGGCACCGCCAATCTTGATCAGGGCGAGCTGCGCGTGCGAACCACGAACATGCGGCCCGGGTACATCCGCAAGAACGGCATCCCGTACAGCGCGAATGCGGTCCTGACTGAAAACTACGTCCGCCTCGTCGACGATGACAGGACCGAATACCTGGCGCTGACGCAAATGGTCGAAGACGCCATCTACCTCGCGCAGCCGGTGATCAGAACCATGCTGTTCAGGAAACAGCAGGATGCCTCGGGCTGGAATCCCACGTCCTGCTCCGCGCGATAGCAATCACCAGTCTCAACGTTCCCTCAGCCAGCGCAGCCGTTCCCGTACGTAACGTCTGCGACCTCTCGGACATGACTAGACAGAGAAAATATCGAAAGAAGGACATATGCAGAAGAGCTACACGCGCGTGGACGATACGCGCTACCTCGCATTCGCGGGGCGACAACTGTTTTCGGTCATCTTCATCATCGCATCGGCTGGCCACTTCACATCGGGCACGATCGAGTTGGCGATCCAGCACGGCGTGCCGATGGCGAGCCTGCTGGTTCCGGTCTCCGGGCTCATCGCGCTCGCGGGAGGGCTCAGCCTTCTGTTTGGTTATCGGGCCAAGCTCGGCGCCTGGCTGTTGGTGCTGTTCCTCGTTCCGGTCACCCTCACCATTCACAACTTCTGGGCGGTCAGCGATCCGATCATGTTTCAGATTCAGCTGACGCTGTTCATGAGGAACGTGATGCTGATCGGCGGAGCGCTGCTCTTCGCGTACTTTGGCGCGGGAGAGCTGAGTCTCGACGCGTATAGGGCCCGGCCGGTGATGGAGCTGGATTGCGCGACCGCGAACAGCTGACTCAACTCTAGCGCGTCGGGGCGGGCTCTTCCGGCCGCTGGAATGCGCTGAGCGGCTGCTTGTTCACTTCATCGATGATCTTTGCGTACGCGCGAGTGGTCGCCTGGAGACCGGTCCACGGCACGGTGTCAGGGCTTTCACGGTCGGTGTGGAAATAGTGGAAGAACTCGCTCGTCGCGACGCCGGGAGTGAAACGATATAAGCGTCCGAGATCGCCCGCGGGCGGACGTGGATTTGGTTCGTTGAGCAGCGGAACGCCGAACTCCCTGAATGCGTTCACGGCAATCCTGGTCAACTCGGGCCGCGACGGCCCGCCCGCGTACCACTGCTGCGCCGTGTACATGTTCGACCAGTGGAGAACATCGCCGGCGACGTAGCGAGGACGCACGTAGGTCTGAATCGTCGACGGATGCTCACAGTTGATCGACAGCGCCGTCTTCGCGAACAGCTTCGCCTTGTTCGCGGGATCGTTCAACCAGGTGCCGCCCACCGTGGATCCCGGTCCGGTGTTGTGATGCCCATCGAGACCGATGAACACCATCGTTCTGCGCCGCCCGGTCCGCGGAATCTTCGCGTAGTACTCCGCAAGCCCGATCATCGCCGCCACGCCGCTCGCGTTGTCGCCTGATGCCTCGAACCAGCCGTCGCGGTGTGCGACGATGTAGATGGTTTCGTCGGTGGCGCCCGGCAACGTTCCCCACACGAGCGCGGTCTTGAGGCTCGACGCCATCTCGACATCCAGCGTGGCCTTCACGCGTGCGCTTTGCCCTCGCGGCAATGACGCGATCAGATCGCGGACCGCGAATCCGTCATCGCTGCCGACGGTGAACGCCGGCGCTTTTGTGTTGGACGGATACGCCTGGTAGCGCATGTTGCCCGGCAGCATGTCGACTTCGAACATCACGGCGGCGCCGTTCTCGTCAGCCCGCTTCACCGCGTCTTCGTTGTGCATGCCGAGCATCGTGTAGGTGAAGACCGCCTTCCCCTTCAGGTCTTTCCCCATGAAGTCGGCGGCGCTGCCCATTCCTCCGTACACCGCTTCGACATCGATGCCGCCGGAGGGAAGCGCGGCCGCGCGGTAGTCGGGCTGCGCCGAATCGAGCGTGATCGTCTTGCCGCCGCCCGTGACCGTCACATCCCACTTCTGCGGGAACCATTGAGGGCTGAGATCCAGCGGCTGAATGCGCACGTCGCTCATCCCGAGCGACTTGAACGTGGTCGCGAGCCAGTCGGCACTCTCCGCGTCGGCGGAGGTCCCGATGATGCGTCCCCAGAACTTCGGATGCCCGCGATCGCGGTAGCGACGGGAGATCGCGGCCTGTTCCTCGACATAGCGGTGAAGATGCTTACCGTCGATCTTCCCGTACGCCGGTTCGCCGGCCGGCAGTGGCCACTCGAGCAGCGCGTCTTCGAGTTTCGCCGAAGGTATCGCCAGCGATGTCGTAGGCGGCGCGACAGCGCTCGGGCGCGGCGCCTGCGCGCGCATGTCTCGGGTCGCGACGCTGGTCACGGCCGCGAGCGCCGCAAACGTGAGGACGCGAATCATCGTCGATCGCATGCTGATCTCCTCGCGCAGGTGTCGCTCACGACAGCTCCGCTTTGATTTGCCGCCACGCCTGTCGCGCCTCGTCGACAGAGCCTTCGTCCTCGATGGTGGTGATGTCGCCGGGATCGCGGTCGAGTATCACCGCCCTCAACACCCGACGCATGATTTTTCCGCTTCGTGTCTTCGGCAGCGTCGTCACGAATTTGAGGTCGCCGATGACGGCGACCGGCCCCAGTTCGTGCCGCACGACGTGCAGGAGCGCCTGGTGCAGCTCCGCTGATGCGACGTAATTGTTCTTGAGGAGCACGAACGCGGCGATGACTTCGCCGCGCGTGTCGTCCGGCCGGCCGATCACGCCGCATTCTGCAACCGCCGGATGTTTCAGGAACGCCGATTCGACTTCGATCGTGCCGATGCGGTGACCGGCGATCTTGATGATCTCGTCGGCGCGTCCGGCGAACCAGACGTAGCCGTCTCCGTCGATGTGCGCGGAGTCTCCGGTGTAGTACACGTTCGGGATTCGCTGCCAGTAATCGCAGCCATAACGTTCCGGTTCGCCCCAGAGCGCCGGCGTCAGTCCGGGGAACGGGCGCTTCAGCACCATGATCCCCTTCTCACCCGCCGCACATGGCCGACCGTCGGGCGTCATCACCGCCGCCTCGATCCCTGGAAGCGGAATGCCCGCGGAGCCGGGCTTGATCGGCATCAGGCAGATGCCGTACGGGTTGCCGAAGACCGGTCCGCCAGTTTCCGTCTGCCACATGTGATCGATGACCGGAATCCGATTCTCGAGAATCGTGTTCTGCAGCCAGTCCCACGCCGCCGGGTTCAGCACCTCGCCGGCGCACACGACGCGCTCGAGCCGCGTGTGGTCGACGCTGCGAAGAGGGGCGTCGCCGTACTTCATCAAGGCGCGAACCGCTGTCGGCGACGTGAAGATGCCGGTCGCTCCGAACTCCTCCACGACGACTCGCCAATTCGCCTCGGCGCGCGGATGATCCAGCGCGCCCTCGAAGACGACCGTGGTGGCCCCCGTCAGCAGCGGCGCATACACCATGTACGAGTGGCCGACGATCCACCCGATGTCAGACGTGGCCCACCAGACGTCACTCGGCCTGAGGCCGAAGCACCAGCGGCCCATGCTGACGACGTGGACCTGATAGCCGCCGTGCGTGTGGACGGCCAGCTTCGGCTTCGCCGTGGTGCCCGAGGTGGCGAGAATGAACGCGGGCTCGTTGGCTTCCAGGGCGACGAAGCCGCCGTCGTGCGCGGCGCCGCCGGCGAGAAACGCGTCCCACGTCAGGTCGCGCGCGTGCGCCGGCATCGGCTGCGCCGGGTCTCGCCGCCACACGATCACCCGCTCGACCGACTCGCCGCCGTTCTGGACCGCTTCGTCGACGATCGGCTTGAGCGGCACGTCTTTGCCTTTGCGATAGGTCACGTCCGCCGTGAACACGAATCGTGATCCGCTCGCCTGGATGCGGTCGGTCAGCGCTTGCGCGCCGAACCCCGCAAAGACGACCGAGTGGATCGCACCGAGGCGGACGCAGGCGAGCATCAGGATGATCGCCTCGGGCGACGTTGGCATGTAGACGGTGATGCGATCACCACGTCGGACGCCCAGCGCCCGCAGCGCGGCCGCCGCGTGCGTGACCCTGTGCAGGAGTTGCGCGTAGGTGAAGGTCGCGCGCTCGCCGCGCTCGTTCAGATACATGAGCGCCGCGTGGCCGCCGCGTCCGTGGCGAACGTGATGGTCGAGCGCGCTGTAGGAAAGATTCGTCTCAGCACCCACGAACCAGCGGAACGTCGGCGCGCGATCCTCGAACACCCGGTCCCAGCGGCGCAGCCACGGGATGTCCTCCGCGGCGCGCGCCCAGAACGCCTCGGGATCGTGCGACGCGTCGGCCACCATGCGGGACACCATCGGGCTGTCGAGCTTCACAGCGCACTCCTTGGGATCGTCGCCGACGTCAGCGCTCGGCGATGCACCGAGGATTGTTATATCGTCATCCTGACGAAAGCGACAGGATCACGAGATGAGCATCAGCAGCACACTCGTCCACCGCGCCGAGATTCGATTCATCGAGGCGGCCGACGCGCTGCGACCCTACGTCGGGTGCTTCTGGGTCGTGACCGCGAAGCGTGGCGCGACGATCCGCGTCGTGCCGGACGGCTCCACGGCCGTTTCCATCCAGGTGCAGAAGGACCGGTCGTCCGGGTGGCTCCTGCGTGGGCCACTGGTCCAGCCGGAGGAGCGCCGATTCACGTCACCGGCGACTCTCATCGGTGTGCGACTGCGTCCGGGCGTGGCGTTTCTCGTGAGCGGGATTCCTGCCCATGAAATGGTCGGTCGTCGCGTCAGGCTGAGTGAGCTGCCTGCGTTTCACGCGATCGCCTGTGAAGAACCTCTCTCGCGCACACCGGCGCAATACGTCGACGTGCTCCAGCGCCTTCTGATCGCGCGCCTTCAGAACGCGAATATGCATCCCGTTGTCGCCAGGGCGCTCTGCGAAATCGAGCGGGCGGGCGGCTGTTTGCGGGTCGCCGAAATCGCCGCCGAGTGCGGCGTCAGCCCTCGTCACTTGAATCGACTGATGCGCGTCTGGGTCGGCTACGGACCCAAGTGCTTCGGCCGCGTCGTCAGGTTTCAGGCGACGTTGAAGCAGATGGAGCAATCGCCCAGCCGTTCGGGTGCGGCGTTGGCATCCGAGACTGGTTATTTCGATCAGGCCCACTTGACGTTGGACGTCGCTCGATTGGCGGGTGCAACGCCAGGCCACCTGGCGTCCCGGTCCGTGGCCGATTTTTCCAAGACTCGCTGCGAGGGCCCTCTCTAGAATTCCACGCTGACGATCGGGCAATGCGCGGCGAATCGCGCTCGAAGCCGCAGGGCGCCTTCGATCGTCGGCGAGGAACGGAAATGGCGAAGGGGATACTCGGCGGCATCGTCGGGCTGGCGGTGTGGGTGATCGTCGTGACCGTAGGCGGTCTTATTCTGCGTGGAGCGTGGCCTGCGTACTCCCGCGTGGCCGAGGCCATGACGTTCACGTTGCCGATGATGGTCGCACGCCTTGCCATCAGTGTCCTGGCGACGGTTGCCATGGGTTTGGTCACGTCAGCTGTCGCTCGGCAATCTTCAACGCTCGCCAGAGTGATGCCGGGCGTGCTTCTGCTCGTCGCGTTCATCCCGGTGCACATCGCGCTCTGGGAAAAGTTTCCGGTCTGGTATCACCTGACCTTCCTCACGTCTCTCGTTCCTCTCACCTACGCGGGAGGGAAGATCGCCGCGCGTGGCGCCCGCGGCGCGCTCACCGCATCGGTGTCTTGAGCCCGTAGCCACCGATCGGTGTGGTCTCCACGCTGTCGCTGAAACCGGCAATCAGGGGCCTTGCCTTTGCGATCGCCGCCTGCACCGCAGGAAGCGTCAGCGATGCCTTGTGGCTCGCCGCACTGTCCCACACTTCGGTAATCCAAAGAGCATCGGTATCCGCGGGGTCTGTCGCGATGACATAGCTCAAACAGCCAGGCATCGCGTCAGTGCCGTCGAGCAGAATCGTGAGCAGCGCATCTCGCTGGCCCGTCGCCGCCATCATCTTCCCAATCCGTCCGTACATCGTCGCTCCTTGCCTGGTTCCTCCGGATTGCAATGGCGAAGAGGAGAACGGCGCCACGACGGCCGTTCCTGCAACAGTGAGAAAGTCGCGCCTGGATACCATCGGTCATGGCTCCTGTCTATCAGCTGAGAGCGATCTGACAGTACCGTTCGGTGCCGTCCTTCGCAAGGAACCCGGTCGTCTGAAGATGAGCAAGGACAAGCCCGCACGTGTCCTCGTCAAGCCCCCAAAACCGAGAAGCTTCCCTGACCGTGATGCGGAGCCCGGGTGCCTCCTCGAACTCCTCGCGAATTCGCTGCGCGAGCTTCGTCAGTCGCGGTTCCACACGTTCTTCCCCTCGCCGGTGTCGATGACGAGAAAGCCGGCCGGCTCTCCACCAGTCTGTCGATGGGCGCGGCGACTCACAATCGGGCATGCGCATCAGCACGCACTCGGCCGAAAGGAGGACAGAAGACCACACCTTCCGGCGCAGCCGGAGCTCGCGACACTCACGCGCACGCACGCAGTGCGCGAAAGATCGCGTAGATTTCCTTACTGGACTGGCGTTTCGTGTGCACCAGATTGAGCCGGCCGTCCGGCCCGGTTCCTCCCATCGCGGGAGCGGCCTGAAGGACTGACGCTTCGAGCAGGCGGGAATCAGTCGAATCGTCGACCACGAACACGGTCTTCTGGAGCAGCGCGTTCTCGGCGAGCTCTTTCAGTTCGAACTGACAGCCGCTGTTGCGCTCCGAGAATCCGCGCAGGTCCATCAGGACGACGTCAGCCCGCTTCAGCAGCGCCTGGAGCGTCGTTTGCCACGTGTTGTCGTGACAGAAGAACTTGTTGACGCGAAATCGCCCGTCGGGATCACGGAGGCGATCGACGAGACGCAGACGGTTCGTCAAATCGTTACCGCTCCTCACGAACTGCTGCCTCAGGCGACCCCCGACGAAACTGACGACGTCTCCGGGATCGATGAGCCGCGACACCAGATCGGTGCCGGCGATCAACGCAACGCTTCCGCTAAAGCGCCAGCGTTGTGCGACGCCGTCGAAGAGCTGCTCCGTCCGCCGCTGAAATCCAAACACACGCAGCAGCAGCAATCGCGGCGCCTGTTCCTCGTCGGGCGAGACGCGCCACGTCCTGAGCAGCACTTCGACCGCAATCCGCTGCGCCGCCCAGGCGAGCAGACCGAACAACGCTGCCCATCCGAAGTCCGACGCCGCCAGCACGACGACGTTGAAGATCACGATCAGCCACCAGGTGTCGACCACGAGCTGCACGTCGCTGAACGCCTTGTGCTCGTACTTGCGGCCGAGCGCACCGAGGCCCGCCCAGCAGGCCAGCCCCACCGGCAGCGCCGCAATCAGAAACAGAACTGACGGAATCTTCGCGCCGGCCACGGCAAGGAGCCATTGCCTCGCCGATCCAACGTCCATCAACGCGATGACGGCATAGTGCACCCCGAGCGCGCTGAAACTGAACACGAGGAGGGAGGCGAGCGCGAGCGGCGACACGGCGCGCAGCCGCCGGCTCCCGGTTACGAAGATGATCAGATACGGAAGCCAGGCCTCATAGAGGAGAAACGTCAGGAACGCCTGCGCGTTCGCCGACGGCACGATTTCCGATCGTCCGAGCGCAACCTTGTTGAAGACCGACCACGTCCAGACGACGCAGACACCTGCGACGAGGTAGACAACGAAAATGGCAAGGGCGCGGCGCCTCGACATGGCGAGCAGCGCCGCGACCGTCGGGACCACCGGCCAACAGAACGCATACCAGACGACGAACACACGGAGCGCCGCGAGTTCGACGCCCGGCGACGCGAAGAACATCGCGGTGAGGACGATCGAGGCCACGGCGCCGCCGATTCCGTAAATCACCGCGAGACGGCGGCGCGTTCGCGATTCGTTTGCTCCGGTGTCGATCGAGCCGCGGCCGGACGACGCGTCCGTCGATCCGGCAGCCGCGGCGGCCGTTGCATCGGCGGCACCAGTATCAACGACTTCCCGACTCCCGTCGCTCGTCGCGCTCATGTTGCGCGACACGGCCCGCCGGTACCAGACCAGCAGAATCGCCGACACCGGAATCGTCATCAGAATCGCGTTCTGAAAGTACGTGAACAGAATTCCCGGCGTCTGACGCGGCACGAATCGTCCGGTAGTATATTGCGCTCGCTGACGTGGTTTCAGGCGAATCCGGCGTCGAGAACGGTCGTCGGTCATGGTCCGATTCGCGCGCGGGGCGGCTTCTGTCCTTCGTGGCGATCACATGGTCCATTGCCGGCGGCTTTGTGCTGCTCCAGGAAGGTCTGCCGACGCTCGTCGACGCCGCCGTCAGAAAAGGCTGGATACCCGATTCGCTGGTCCTGACGACGCCGCCCGCGTCGACCAGCGAATGCGGTTCGGCCATCCAGCGCGCGCGCTCATCGGCCACCGACCCGCGCGTGACGGCTCAAGCGCGGCTGCTTGTCTGGCGCATGGGTTTTCAGACGGGCTTCGCCGCGGGCATTGCGAGCGCAACATCGGGCAGCAGCGCGCCGGTTGACTCGGCTACCCTGCTGGCGCAGCCGCGTCAGATTGCGGAAGCTCTCGGCGTGGATGCGCCGACGCTGCCAGACATCCAGCACAGCGCCAACGCGCTGCGTGAGTTTCAGATTTTCGTCGCACAGGATTCGCGATGCGTGGCGGCGCAGGTCGCAGTCAAGTACTCACCGCGCGACGCGGCGCTCTTCAAATTCGGCCTCATCGTCGGCCACGCAGCCGTCTATCGGATGAAGGCGCCGCAGCTCGACCCGCTGTTTGTTCCTGAAGTCCGCGTCTACGGTGAGCAGGCCGAGATTCCAGTCGAACTGCGCCAGCCGTTCGTCGACGACTCGCTCGATACTCTTCCCGGAGTCAGCCGTGAACAGAAGGTTCAGTTCGCATTGAGCCGCCTGGACGAATATTTCAGAACCAATCGGTAGCACTGCTCCACGTGCGAGGCGCGGCGCCGCGCATGACGTTCAAAAGGGTTGCCGGTTCCGGCGGGCGCTACTGCTGCGGCACGGGAAGCAGCGCCTCCGCTGCCGCGATGCGCAGCGTCGCCGACGCGAAGGGCGTTCGCGCATAGCCGTTGTTGATCTCGATCGTCTCGACGTCGCCCGGCTCAAAGATGTCCTCGATGCGCTCGTCGCGCTGGTCCACCACCGCGCCGTGTGCGTCGCGGTAGGTCGTGATGCAGAGCGGATCGCGGAAGGCGACGACCGCGCTCGCGTTGTGGAGTGTCAGCGTCCAATGCAGCGAGTGGCCGGGACCAGGACGGTAACGGGCCGACACGACCTGCATGTCGCGCGTCGGATCGTAGGGCTTCGTGGGATCGCTCAGGACCGCCGGACCGCCGCCGATGGCGAACTCGCGCCGATGCGCGAACATCTCCGGCTGCTTCAGCCGGACGGCGGTCGCGACGACCCCGCGATTGCGATACAGCGACAGTCCGGGCGCCTGCGTCAGGGCCAGGCCGGCGTGAAACACCAGATTGACGGCGAGCGCCGCAGCCGCGACGCGGCGTGTCCGTGGCGAATCGATCATCGTCCACCAGTAGGCAGCGAAGACGAACGCAATCGGCGCGAGCACGAAGAACGCGTGCGCCTGCGGCGGCTCCATGACGACCCAGTAGCTCGCGTAGACGAGCAGCACGGTCGCGGCGACGAGCAGCCGCAGCGTCTGCCAGCGCGTGCGCGTCGACGGCTCGCGCCAGCCCTCGGCGGTCCGGACACAATCGACCAACATCCACACCGGTTGGAGAACGCCGATCGCGAAGACGACCGCCGCGAGCGGCGCGAGCCAGAGATGCTGCTGAAAGAACTCGAGCCGTTTCGGGCCGTCTATGGCGATGAACCGCACGATCTCCAGGCTGGTGAACGCAAAGAAGCGGGCGAGCGTCGTCACCACGATCCACGGGTTCACGGCGTGCACGTGGAGATTCCGAAACACGCCGCCCGATCCGGTGTTCGCGCCGAGTTGAATCAGCGTCGGCGCAAGGAATACGGCCGGCAGCGCCGCGCCGCCGGCGAAGGCAGCCGCGTTGACGGCGAGACGGCGCGCCCCGGCTCGAATCCCGTTGATCCAGGCAACGGCCGCGAACGGCAACAGCAGCGGCCACGACATGTGAATCTGCATCAGCCACGTCAACGCGGCGCCCATCAGCGCGTGCGCCAATGCCGGCGGAAGGCGGCCGAGGCTCAGCGCCGGGACGCTTTCGAAGAACCCGAGAAAGAAAATCAGCGACGCCGGCAGGATGTACGACGTGTTGATCAAGTGTCCCGAGAACTCGATGGTCCACGGGATCGTGAGCAGCCATCCCCACACCAGCCATCGCGGCGCTGCCGGACGATGTTCGCCGATGTACCACGCGAACGCGCACAGCGCCGCGAAGGACAGCAGCGCGAGCAGCACGTACGGTGATTCGGGGTACGGCGCGATTCGCAACGGAAGGCCCACGAGCAGTCCCTGCAGCGCTCCCGGAATCTCGCTCTTCGTCCACACCACGTCCGGTCCGAAGAACGGCCACTGGCCGGTCGCGTAGTAGCGGAACCCGATGAGAAAAATCTGGGTCTCGTCCTCGAAAAAGAACTCGCGGGAAAGGCCGAACCAGAGGCGGAACGCGAAGAGCGCGAGAAGAACCAGCGGCCAGCGCAGGCGGCGCGCCTGAACCATAGCGCGGTCAGCATCTCACGCGCG
>DAIUKO010000161.1:0-16211 GCA_036848175.1 Vicinamibacterales bacterium
CCTTCGACAAGCTCAGGGTGAGCGAGTCGAAGGACGAGCGTCGAAGGATCGGCCCCGGGGCGGACACGCGGGTTCCGCTCGCGAGACGGTGGATATCAAGCCCGGCGACCAGGTGCTGACGATCCCGACGACCGAATCGGAATTGGAACGACGAAGGACCAATATGCTGGCAGCGATTATTTTCACGATGGGCGTCATCACGCCCATGGACCAGACCGTCAACGTGACCAAGGGCACGAAGCTCGACGTCAGCAACTTCGCCGGCGACGTCAGCGTGAAGACGTGGGACCGCGATGCGGTTCGCGTCCAGGTCACGATCTCCGATCGTGAGACGGTAGATATCAAGCCCGGCGACCAGGTGCTGACGATCCGGTCGCGTTCGGTGCGCGGCGGACGGCCGCGCTCGCTCGACTACGCCATCACTATGCCGAAATGGATGGCGATCAACGTCAACGGCACGTACGTCGACGCCAATCTCGATGGCGTCGGCGCGGACGTGACCGTCGAGACGACCAACGGCGACATCAAGGTCGTCGGCGGATCCGGATTCGTGTCGCTGAAATCGGTGCAGGGCGAGATCACGCTCGAGAAGGCCAAGGGGCGCATCGAGGTCCGCGCCGTCAACGAAGGCATTCACCTCGCCGACGTCAGCGGCGATCTGTCCGCCGAATCCACCAACGGCAGCATCATCCTCGATCGCATCGACTCGGCGAACGTGGATCTCTATTCCGTCAACGGCAACATCTCCTACGACGGCCCGATCAAGGACAAAGGCCTCTACCGCCTGACGACCCATAACGGGCTGATCGCGGTCGGCGTGCCCGAGCGGGTCAACGCCGTTCTTCGCGTCCGCACCTACAACGGCAGCTTCCGATCCACCTTCCCGGTGAAGACCGACGACGAGAATCAGCGCAAGCGCTTCACCGTGACGCTCGGCAACGGGAGCGCGCACATGGAGCTCGAGTCGTTCGGCGGAACGATCGCGCTGCGCCGGCCGGGCGAGCCGCGGCCGGAGACGGAGCGACGGCGTCAACGCGAGCGCGAGCGCGACAAGGACAAGGGGGCACACTTCCATCTCGATCACGACATCGAGTCGATCATCCCGACCATCGACGTCCAGCCGGAGATCGATGTCGCCGTCGCCGAGGCGATGCGCGACGCGCAACCGGAGATCGAGCGCGCCATCGAGGAGTCGATGCGCGAGCTCGAGCACATGCAGCCGGAGATCGAGCAGGCGATCGAAGAATCGATGCGCGAGCTCGAGCACGCGTTCCCGATGCCGCGCCCGATGCCGCACATCCAGATGCCGCAAATCCGTCCCTGGCCACAGGTCAACCCGTGGCCGCACGTTCAGCCAAGAATCTGGTAGAGATCGCGCACGCTCAGTTTCGTGACCGGATCGACGAGGTCCGGCGCAATCTCCGCGAGCGGTTCGAGCACGAATCGACGCTCGCGGAAGCGTGGATGCGGGACGATCAGGTTGGGTTCGTCGATCACGGCATCGCCGAACAGAATCAGATCGAGATCGAGCGTCCGCGGCGCATTCACGAACGGACGCTGCCGGCCGCGCTCCCGCTCGATGTCAAGCAGCGTCGTGAGCACCGTGTGCGCTGACTGGGTGGTCTCCCCTACTGCCGCGGCGTTGAGAAACAGCGGTTGAGGCCCCGGCACGGCGACGGGTTCAGTCTCGTAGTAGCGCGAGACTGCGAGGTTGTCGAGCAAGCTCCGAAGGCGGGACGCGGCGAACTCGAGATGGGCGCGTCGATCCCCGACGTTCGAACCAAGGGCGACGGCGCAGCGGACTATTCGATCCAACGCTCCGGCAGCACCTGACCGCTGGCGGGCTCGAGCACGTCCGCGCGCCGCCCCAGCAGATCGGTGCGGCCGGCGAGCGCCTGCTCGAAGAAGCGCTTCGCCTCGAGCACCTCGCCGAGGATGACGCGCAGCATCTTCGCGTGACGGACGTGGGTCATCGCGTCGACGCGCGGACGCCAGCGATCGACGAACGCCTGCGCGTCGCGCGCGTCTTCTTCGATGGCGGCCTGCGTCGCCCGTGCGCCTTTTCCGACAATCGTCCGGCCGCCGTTGCCGAGGTCCTGTACGGCGCCGCCGAGCTCTTCGATCGCCTTCGCGATCCACGAGAGCTGTGTCTCTTCCCGGTTGATGATGTATTGATAAGTATTGTTGGCGTCGTATTGCGGAACGACACGGGCAGCGGCCGCGTGCCGCAGCATCATGGCGAGCTTGTCGCGGTAGCACTCCTGCAGCAGCGCGACGAGATCGCTCACGAACCCTGCTTTTCCTTGCAGGTGATGCAGACGCGGGTCCACGGGATCGCTTTCAGGCGCGCTTCGGCAATCGGCTCACCACAGTCGCGGCAGATGCCGTAGGTCCCTTTCTCGATGCGCCACAGCGCTTCTTCGATGGCCTGCAGGATCTTGGCGTCGGTCTGCTTCAGCTTCAACTGAATGTGCACTTCGTTGTTGCCGCTGGCCTGATCCGCCATGTCGCCCTGACGCGTGTTGTTCTCCATCGACGCCTGCAGCGGCTTGATGCCGCCGGCACCGAGTATCTCGCCGCGTTTCTTGAGCAGCGCGTCCTTGTGTGCGTTTATCTGGTCCATGGTAATCCTGAATCATAGCACTTACGAATAAACGGCGAAATACGCCGGAACCTCCGCGAAACACGTCATTCCGCGCGCAGCGTCGCGAGCGGTTTGTGCCTGAGCACGTCGAGACTCGACACGACGCCGATCGCGGCGACGAGCAGTGCGGTGAGTACGACGCCGGCGACGTGCTCCGTGATGAAGATCTTCCACGGAATCTCGAGCGCGTATTTGCTGACCCCCCAGGTGAGGCCGATCGCGCCCACTGACCCGATCACGCCGGCCAGCGATCCGAGGACGCCGTACTCGAACAGCAGCATGCGGGCGATTGTCCGCGTGTTGGCGCCGAGAGTCTTGAAGACCGCCGCCTCGTAGACGCGCTGGAACTTCGTCATCGCCACGGCGCCGACGAGGATCAGCACGCCGCTGAACAGGACGAGTCCGCCGACGATGGTGATCGCGAGCGTGACCTTCGACATGACGTCGCGGATTCGCTCCAGCACGTCCCGAAAATCGATCACCGAGACGTTGGGAAACCGTTCGACGAGATCGTGCTGAAAGCGGGCGCGCGCCGCCGCGTCGGGCGGCCCCTTGAGCGGCGAGACATAGGTCTGCGGCGCTTGATCGAGCGAGCCCGGCCGGAACACGAAGACGAAGCCGCCGTTGCGCGACTCGCGCCACTCGACGTTGCGAATGCTGGTGATGCGCGGGCTGACGATGCGGCCGAGGATGTCGAACCGCATCGTGTCGCCGACGTGCAGCCGCGCTCGCTCGGCAATTTGACGCTCGACGGACACTTCCGGCTCGCTCGATGGCGAGTTCCAGAACGCGCCCTCGACGATCTTCTCGTTGGCCTCGAGATGATCCCGATAGGTCAGCGTGAACTCCCGTCCGATCGACACGCCTCGCTGCCGCACCTCTTCGGGGCCGTTGAGATTCGTTTCGCGTCCGGCCACACCGACCACCCGGGCGCGCAGCACGGGGATCAACTGGAACTGGCCGGCGCCGTGCGCGGCGTCGCCGAGAAATGCGCGGACTCCGTCGGCCTGGTTTCGCTGGATGTCGAGCAGGAACATGTCCGGCGAATCGTCCGACGTCTGGATCGAGAACTCGTCGAGCAGGCTCGCCTGCAGCGATCGGATGCCGACGATGAAGAACGCCCCCAGGCCGACGGCGAGCAGGACGACGCGCGTCTGACTGCCGGGGCGCGAGAGATGGAGCACGGCGTGGCGGAGTGGAAACGACTTCGAGTTCGAGAGCGGCGCGATCAGGGCGACGAGACCTTTGCCCGCGAACTGGAGCACGGCCGCGAGCACCGCGAACCCCGCACAGACCACGACGCCGACGCGCAATGACGAAGCCTGCCATGCCGTCACGGCGACGAGCGCCGCCGACACCACCACGAGCGCCGCGATGCCGAGCCAGTCCTGCCGGCGGCGGACGGTTTCGTCGCGCAGCAGCAACGACGGTTTGATGAACCGCACCTGCAGCAGCGGCACGACCGAGAACAGCAGCGACACGAGGACGCCGATGGCGATGCCTTGCACGGCGGCGCTCCAGCTGACGCCGTAGTGGGCCTCGGTCAGAATCGAGGCCGCCGAGGACTTGAGCGCGAGCGGGATCGCGCCGACGGCCGCGCGCGCAATCGCGACGCCGAGCAGGCTGCCGGCCAGACCAAGAATCAACACCTGCAGGATGTAGACGGCGATGATCTGACCGCTCCGCGCACCGACGCACTTCAAAACGGCGATGCTGCGGATCTTCTGCAGAATGAACACGCGCGTGACGCTGGAGACCGCCACGCCGCCGAGGATGACGATGACCAGGCCGACCAGGCTCAGGTAGTCCTCCGCGCGGGCGAAGTCGCGCCCGATTTGATCTTCCCGCGATCGATACGAGCGCGCGTTGATGAAGTCCTGCCGCAGATCGCGCCGCAGCGCCTCCATCAACGGCGCGACCTTGTCCTCCGGGACGCGTACGAACATCAGCCGCTGCGCGCGGCTGCCGAACCCGAGCAGTCCCGTCGACGGCAGATCCGCGGCATCGATGTAGATCCGCGGGCCGAGGCTGAATCCGCCAGGTCCGCCGCCCGGCTCGCGGGCGATGACGCCGCGGATCGTGAACGTCGTCATGCCGACGGCAATGCGATCGCCGGCGTTGATCTGGAGGGCGGTGAGCAGTTCGGGGCGGACCAGCGCGCCGTGGTGTTCGAGGAGCGCGTGCGAATACGTCTGCCCGTTCTGCAGCGAGATGTTGCCGTACAACGGATACGCGGCTTGCACGGCGCGCAGCTCGGCCATCTTCGCGATCGCTCTTGCGTTGTCGGCCGGCCGCACCATCGTCGGCGTCTCGGTCGTTTCGGTTCGCGCGAACGCGCCCGCTTCCGCGAGGTGCGCGTCGATTTTCTGCCGCGCCTCCTCGGGCCATTCGCGGTTCGTGCTCATCACGACGTCGGCGCCGACCAGCGCCTTCGCCTCGCCGTTCACGCCGTCGCGGACGCTTTGAATCACCGACCGCAGCGCGACGATCGCGGCGACGCCGACGGCGATGCAGATGAAGAAGAACAGCAGGCGCCGCCACGACGCCCGTGTCTCCCGAGCCGCCATCCTCAGCACGAACATCATCGCCGCGCCTCCGGCTCGTGCTTCGACGAGCTCAGCACGAGCGGATCCGGCATTCGCTCGCCCGGAGCCTGTCGCAGGGCGCGATCGTGCTCCACCACCCTGCCGTCGCGCAGCACCAGCCGCGCGTCGGCGATGGCGGCCAGTTCCGCGTCGTGCGTGACGAGGATGATCGTCGTGCCTCGCGACTGGTGAATGTTGCGCAGCAGTTCCAGGATGTGGCGCCCGTTGCTGCTGTCGAGATTTCCCGTCGGCTCGTCGGCGAGGACGATGGGCGGATCGTTGGCGAGCGCGCGCGCCAGCGCGACGCGCTGCTGTTCGCCGCCCGAGAGCTGCGACGGATAGTGATGCGCGCGTCCGGTCAGTCCGACCTCTTCGAGCAGCGCCCGCGCGCGCGGCCTGGCATCGGCGGCGCCGGCGATCTCCATCGGCACCGAGACGTTCTCGTACGCCGTCAACGACGGAATCAGGTGAAAGAACTGGAACACGAATCCGATCTTCTCGCCGCGCAGCCGGGCCAGCGCGTCCTCATCGAGGCGCGTGATGTCGACGCCGTCGACGATCACGTGCCCCGAGGTCGGGGCGTCGAGTCCGGCAATCAGACCGAGCAGCGTCGACTTGCCGCTGCCCGACGGTCCGACGATGGCCACGAACTGCCCTCGGGGAATCTGAAGCGTCAGCGGGTGAAGGATGGTGAGCGGTTCGCTGCCGCTCATGACGGTCTTCGAGACCTCGCGCAGCTCGATCATCGCGACGTTTTGACCACCGGCTTCAGGACCTTCCAGACGTTGTCGGCGACGATCCGGGCGCCCGTCGCCGATGGATGAATGCCGTCCGCCTGATTCATGCCCTCGAGGCCGGCGACGCCCTCGAGCAGGAACGGAACGAGCGCGACGTGGTATTCCTTCGCCAGCGCCGGATACACCTGGTGGAACGCGACGAAGTAGTCGCGTCCGTAGTTGGGCGGCGCTTCCATCCCGGCGAGAATGACAGTGATACCGCGCGCCTGCGCGCGCGTGATGATGGCCGCCAGATTCTCTTTCAGTTGTTCGGCCGGCAGGCCGCGCAGGGCGTCGTTGCCGCCGAGCGCCACGATCATCACTCGAACATCGCCTTCGAGCGCCCAGTCGAGCCGCGCCAGACCACCCGCGGAGGTATCGCCTGACACGCCTGCGTTGACGATGTGATAGTTCAACCCCTCGTTCATCAGACGCTGCTGCAGCAGCGCCGGATACGACTGCCCGACCGGCAAGCCGAGCCCGGCCGTCAGGCTGTCGCCGAGGATCACGATGCGCGGCCCGGTTCCAGCAGCGGACGTCGCTGAAGCCGCGGCGTTGTCGCCCGGTCGCTGGGGAAATGGCGGGAGCGTCCGCGATCCGGCCGCGCCCGCTTCGCGCGAGCCATCGGGCGCGCGGCACGCGGCGGCGGCGATCGCGATTGCGACGGCCAGTCCTCCAACACGCATCACCTCATTATGTTACGTTGCCGCCCCGTACGCCGGTTCCCGGCCATCGTCGGCCGATCGGCGCCGGGACGAGGTTCTATGTCAATCGCTGAAGCTGATCCTCGAGGGAGGCAATCGCCTGCGTCAGCATCGCGCGATGCGCAGCGGATCGGGCAGAGATGAGGTCAGCCCTTGCACGGGCCAGCGAGAGCTCGATCGTTTCGCGCTGGGCTTTCACAGCACGCTCTTCGGGTGTGAGCAATGTCGCGTGATTCTCCTTGACGCGCTCGGCTTCGGCCTGCTGGAACTCGACGTCTTTACTCTCGAATCCTCGGGCCATTACTTAGTATTGTAGCGAGATGCTCACCTTCGCCGATAAGCGCGCCCACCTCAAGGACTCGCTGCACCTGCTCACAGGCCCGCTCGCCGCATCGATCGCGGAAGACGCCGACGCTGCGCAACGCGCGGCCGTCGGATTGTGGCGCCGCGATGCCGCCGTGTGGAGTTCGGATCCGTCGACGCAGAACAAGATTGCCGATCGCCTGGGCTGGCTGAGCTCGCCGAAGCTGATGGCGGAATCGCTTTCGCGGCTGAAGACGTTTGCGGACACCGTGAAGCGCGACGGCATCAGCGACGTCGTGTTGCTCGGAATGGGCGGCTCGAGCCTCGCGCCTGAAGTCATCCGCGCCGTGATCGGCGTCGCGCCGGGATGGCCGCGGTTTCACATGCTCGACTCGACCGATCCTGCTGCCGTCCGCGCCGTGGCCACGCCGCCCGATCGCACGCTGTACATCCTTGCGAGCAAGTCCGGCGGAACGATCGAACCGAATTCGCTCGCCGCCCATTTCAAGCAGACGCTCGTCGATGCCGGCAACGAGCAGTGGGCGCACCAGTTCGTCGCGATCACAGACGAGGGCACGTCGCTCGCCGCCAGAGCGCGAGCGGAACGTTTCCGCGACCTGTTCATCAATCCGTCCGATATCGGCGGACGCTATTCAGCGCTGTCCTTCTTTGGGCTGGTACCGGCGGCGCTGATGGGCATCGATCTCGACGCGCTCGTCGGCTGGGGTCTGGCGATGCTCGAGGCGTCCGATCCAAATCACGTCGAGGCGACGAAGAATCCCGCGGTCTCGCTCGGTCTGGCGATTGGAGCGGCGGCGAAAGCAGGGCGCGACAAGCTGACGCTCATCCTTCCGCAGGCGCTCGAAGCGTTCGGTCTGTGGGTCGAACAATTGATCGCCGAGAGCACTGGCAAGCAAGGCAAAGGCGTCGTGCCGATTGCCGGCGAGCCGATCGCGGATCCATCTGCCTACGGATCCGATCGGTTCTTTGCCCGGCTTCGACTCGAGGCGAGAGACACCGGCGCCGCTCGCACGGATCATGAACCGCGCGTTGACATCGACATGCCCGAGCCGGCGGCGCTTGGTGCGGAGTTCGTCCGGTGGGAGGTGGCGACGGCGGTCGCCGGGGCGCTGCTCGAGATCAATCCGTTCGACGAGCCGAACGTGCAGCAGGCGAAGGACGCCACGCGCAGGCTGCTCGATGAGTACAAGACCACCGGCAAGCTGCCGGTTTCTGCCGCGGACCGCAGCTCGAGCGGCGGCCTCGATCTGACGCTGAGCGCCGCCGCGCGAGAGATGTTGCAGGGCCAGGATCCGGCGGCCATCCTGACGCTGATTCGACCCGGTGATTATGCGGCGCTGCTCGCGTACCTGGGTCCCGATCGCGCGCTCGCCGAGGAGCTCGCGTCACTTCGGCGCGCGATTCGCGATCGAACGAAGGCGGCCACCATGTTCGGCTACGGTCCGCGCTACCTGCATTCGACCGGACAGCTGCACAAAGGTGGACCGAATACTGGCGTCTTCATCGTCATCACGGCCGCGCCGCAGCAGGATCTGCCGATCCCGGGCGAGCCCTTCTCGTTCGGAACGTTGGAGCTGGCGCAGGGACAAGGCGACTTCGCGTCGCTCGACGCGACGCGGCGGCGGGCGCTGCACGCGCATCTCTCCGCGCCGACGCCGGCGCTCGTTCACACGCTCGCCGACGCGCTTCTTGCACGGCTTCGATAGGACGCTCATGCAACTCGGATTCGTCGGGCTCGGTCGGATGGGTTTGAACATGGTCACGCGGCTGGTCCGCGGCGGACACGAGATCGTCGCGTACGATCGCAGCGCCGACGCCGTGACGCGCGCCGAGGGCGCCGGCGCACGCGGCGTCCGGTCGCTCGACGCGCTCGTCTCGGCCCTTGCCGCGCCGCGCGCGGTATGGGTCATGGTTCCCGCCGGCGCGCCGACCGATTCGACGATCACCGCGCTCGAACCGCTGCTCGCCGGCGGCGACACCATCGTCGACGGCGGCAATACGAACTTTCACGACGACGTGCGGCGTGCGGAGGCGTTGCGCGCGAAACAGATTCGCTACGTCGACGCCGGCGTCAGCGGCGGCATCTGGGGCTTGCAGGAAGGCTACTGCCTCATGGTCGGCGGCGACGCCGACCCTGTCAAACGGCTGGAGCCGGTCTTCGTGACGCTCGCGCCGACTGACGGGTATCTGCACGTCGGCGGCCACGGCTCGGGTCACTACGTGAAGATGATCCACAACGGCATCGAGTACGGACTGATGCAGGCGTACGCCGAGGGCTTCGACTTGATGCACGTCAGCCCCTACAAGATCGATCTCGCCGCGGTGGCGGCCCTGTGGAATCGCGGCAGCGTCGTTCGGTCGTGGTTGCTCGAGCTCGGCGCGCGGGCGCTCGCCGAGGATCGCGACTTGTCGGGCCTCGAAGCGTACGTCGACGATTCGGGAGAAGGACGCTGGACCGTGCAGGATGCGATCGAGCAGGCGGTGCCGCTGCCGGCGATCACCGCCGCGTTGTTCACACGGTTCCGATCCCGCCAGGACAATTCCTTCGCCGAGCGGATGCTGGCGGCCCTTCGCAATCAGTTCGGCGGTCATGCCGTGAAGAAGCGCGATGCCTGAGAGCCCGGTCCTGAATCCACCAAAGGAGTCGCTGGTCGAGCAGCTCAAGGTCGGCGAAATGCTGTCGATCGCGGCCGAGCCCGCGTCGATCGTCATCTTCGGCGGGGCCGGCGACCTCGCGCACCGCAAGCTGCTGCCTGCGCTCTACAACCTCCACCTCGACGGTCTGCTCCCGCCGCGCAGCGCCATCGTCGGCATCGGCCGGAAGGCGATGAGCGGCGACCAGTACCGCGAGTTCGCCAAGGACGGAATCAAACAGTTCTCCCGGCGGCCGCTCGAGGATCACGCCTGGGAGACGTTCGCGGCGGATCTGTTCTTCATCACCGCGTCGATCGACGAGGATGCGTCGCTCGCCGCGGTTGGATCGCGGCTCGACGTCATCGAACACGAGCGCGAGCTGCCGGGCAATCGCATCTACTACCTGGCCGTACCGTCGTCGTTGTTCGTCCCGACCGTGAAGCAGCTCCACCGCGCGCGGTTCGTCGCCAAGCACCAGGATCGTCCGTGGGCGCGGATCATCGTCGAGAAGCCAATCGGCCAGGACCTCGAGAGCGCGCGCGTCATCAACGACGCGATTGCCGAAGTGTTCGACGAGCGGCAGATCTACCGGATCGACCACTACCTCGGGAAAGAAACCGTCCAGAACATTCTGGTGCTGCGCTTCGCCAACAGCATCTTCGAGCCGCTGTTCAATCAGAAGTACGTCGATCACGTGCAGATGACGGTGGCCGAGTCGGAAGGCGTCGGGACGCGCGCCGGCTACTACGAGCAGGCGGGCGCGCTGCGCGACATGCTCCAGAACCACATGCTGCAACTGCTCGCGCTCGTCGCGATGGAGCCGCCATACTCGCTCGACTCGGAGGTGGTTCGCGACGAGAAGCTCGAGCTGATTCGGGCGCTGAGACGGATGGAAGGTCCGGCGGTCGACGAGAGCGTCGTGCGCGCGCAGTACAGCGCCGGCTTCGACATGGGCCGGCCGGTGATCGGCTATCGCGAGGAGCAAGGCGTCGATGCGAAATCACGCATCGAAACGTACGTGGCGCTGCAGATCTGGATCGACAACTGGCGCTGGGCCGGCGTGCCGTTCTTCCTCCGCACCGGCAAGGGGCTGCCGAAGCGCGCCAGCGAGATTGCCATTCAGCTGAAGGAAGTGCCGCCGATTCTGTTCAACGCGAATAAATCGGCGAAGCTCGACCCGAACGTGCTCTCGATTCGCATTCAGCCCGACGAAGGATTCGCGCTCGGCATCACCTCGAAGATTCCAGGGCCGCAGGCGCGCGTCTATCCCGTGCAGATGGACTTTCACTACGGCACGACGTTCGGCGGCACGTCGCCGGAAGCCTACGAGCGTCTCCTCCTCGACGTGATGGCGGGCGATCAAACCCTGTTCATGCGGCGCGACATGGTCGAAGCCGCGTGGCAGTGGGTGATGCCGATTCTCGATCGATGGGGCGGGCAGACCAGTGAGCCACTGGCGACGTATCCGGCTGGCGAATGGGGTCCGCCTGAGGCGGACCGCCTGATTGAAGCGACAGGTCGACGATGGCGGAATCCCTGATCGATCGCACGTGGCGTCCGACGACGCCCGACGACATCGAACCGGATCTGGCGGATCTCTGGCGCGAAGTCGGACGGCAGGCGCGCGTCGCGCGTGCGGTGATGTCCAATCTCGTGGTCGTCCGTCAGCGTCCGACCAGGTCTGCGTCCGACGCCGTCAATGCCGACGCGGTCGCGAAACAACTTCCGCTCGACGAGGTCGTCGCGCAGCATCCCTCGCGAGTCATCGTCATTCAGCACGACCCCGATCAGCAGGCTGCCTGCGCGCCAACGGCGGTGAGCGTGGGAGTCCTGACGTTCGGCCCGCCGCACGCCCGCTACGGCGTCGAGGAGGTTCTCGTCGAGGCGGCCTGCGCGGGGGCGTCGCTGCCCTCCATCGTCCGCCGTCTGCTGCGCGGCGACGTGCCCACGTCGGTGTGGTGGACCGACGATCTCGCGGGCGTCCCGCCGCTCGACGGACTCGTGGCGATGGCGCGCCAGTTCGTCTACGACAGCCGCCGCTGGCGCGACGTCCGCAGCGGCGTGCAGGCGCTGGCGCGACTTCATGGTCGCGTCGATCTGGCTGACGTGAACTGGCGCCGGCTGACGCCGCTTCGCCACGCGTTGATTCACGCGTGCCGCGATTCGGACGTCGATCACCTGCGACAGGCCCACGTGGCGATCGTGCACGACCCTGGCGAGAGCGCGCTCGCCTGGCTGATGATCGGCTGGTTGAGCGCGCGGCTTGGCTGGCCGGCCAGCGCGTCGCCCCGGATCTCCGCAGCATCACGCGCCGACGAGATCATCACGATTTCGGTGGGACAGGACGCTCGTGAGGCGGCCCTTTCAGGGCCGCCAGACCTGCACGTCGCGCTGAACGAGCACCGCGTGCGCGTCGCGCGCAGCGGAGGTGGTTCAGCGTTTACGGTCAGCGTGCCGCAGGAAAGCGAGGCCGACGCCGTGGCCGCCGAGCTGCGCAATCTCGGCCACGACGTCAGCCTGCGCGACGTGCTCGGCGCGCTCCTTGCGCGCTTGTCCTAACGTCGCATCATCGTCTTCAGCAGCGCGACTTCCGCGAGAATTTCGTCGAGCGCGGAACGATCGACGGTCACTTTTCCCGCGCTTTCGAGCTTGCCGCTCGTTCCGACTGCCTTCGAGTCCTTGTCCTTGTCCTTCTTGTCCTTCGACGATTGGTCCTGCAGCGCGTCCTTGACGATCACCTCGATGCGATCCAGCAAGGCGCCCGCAGTCGACCGGTCGAGCTCATTGCCGCGAGCGCTCGCGATCTGAGCGTCGGGAGTGGCCGGCGGTGTGGTTGGTGTCGGCGTCGGCGCCGGGAGTTGCTCGGCCGGAGGCCGTGACACCGGCGGTTGTTGCGGTTGCGCCGGCTGCTGCGCCGCGATCTGAGATCCCGACAGACACGCGGCGACAATCAATGCAGTCATCGTTCTCACCACGTCCGTTCCTCCTTGATCAGTCGTAGCGTCGAGCTATCAGCAGCAATCACGGTGCCACGCGGTACAATCGGCAGATGCGGTATCTGGTGACAGCTCGTGTGAAAGACGGCCAGGCGGAGGCGCTGGCGCACGCGATCGACGCGGGCACGCTGGGGGAAGGATCGATTGCCGGCGATGAATACCTCAGAAACATGAGCGAGGCGCGTGAGCTCGAGGATGGTCGCGTGCAGTGGGTGGAAGTGTGCTACTGCCCGACGCCATTGATGGAAGAGCGCGACTACTGGGAAGCGTATTTCGATCTGCTCAAGGTGCAGGACGCACATGCACGGACGCGCTGCCGCGATCTCAACGGCGAAGAGCCGTGGGCCTGCGGCGACTGCGACTGCACGGTCCGACTCGAAGCACGGCTCTCGACCAAAGGCAAGCCCTTCAAACCGTAGCGACGCAGTTTTCAGTTCTCAGTTCTAGGTCTTATACTCGCGCGGTGCCGTCGTCCTCGGTGCAGGCACTGCTCACGCGCGCGGCCGCGGCGCTCGAACGCGGCGACGGTCCCGAGGCCGCGCAGATGCTCGCGCCCGCCCTGCGCTCGGCCTCCACGCTGACGCGCGACGACGAGCTCGCAGTGCGCTCCATGCTCGCCGAAGCGTGGCTGCTGCAGGACGATCTCGATCAAGCGGCGTCCGCGCTTGGCCGTCCGCCCGACACCTTTCGCGACACCATCCCTTCCGGACGCCTCTCGACGTTGTGGCGGCTCCACGGCCGCCTTGCCTGGGCGCGCGCCGACCAGTCGCGCGCCATCGCGCTCCACGGGCGAGCCCTGAAAGCGGCTGAAACCGCGCACGATTCGCGCGCGATCGGTCTCGCGCACTACGAGCTCGGGCAGTGCTACCGGCAGGTCGGCGACATCGCGATCGTACGCGAGCACATCTCGAAGGCCGCGTCCGCGCTCCACGCCGCCGGCGATCGCCGCCATCTCGCGCTCGTGCATTCGCTCTCCAGCATTTCGCTCGCACAGCTCGGACGCTACGACGAGGCGATGGGCGCGCTTCGACAGGCCGAGCGCCTGGCCTCGCGCGTCCACGCCGACGATGTCCTCGCGCTGGTCTGCGGCAACCAGGCGAACGTCATGATGCTGCAGCACCGCTACGAGCAGGCGCTCGCGCTCGCCGAACGGAGCGTGTCGCTGCACGAAGCGCACGCCTCCGGGCATGGTCTCGCCGTCGCGCTGGCGACGCTCGGACAGATCTGCGTGCGCCTGGGCGACCTCGGCCGCGCCGAGGAGGCGCTTCATCGCGCCCTCGACGTCCGCAGTCCGATCATCTTTCACGAGACGACCGGCGCGGTGTTCGATACGCTGGCGCAGATTCACCTGATTCGCGGCCGCTACGAGACCGCGAGCGATTTCCTGGGCCGCGCCAGCGAAGCGTACGGCGCATACGGACGCGAGACGAGCCATTGGTACAAGTGGTCCGTGCGCGTGTTGAGCGCCCGTCTCGCGCTGCGGAGCGGGATGCTCGACGAGGCGGTGACGAGGGCCGAGGAGATTCTGCACGCCGGCGCACCGCCGCTCGATTCGCTGCAGGCGACGCTCATCGCGGTGGAAGCGCTCACCGCCGCCAATCGGCTGCCCGAGGCCGAGAAGCGGCTCGCGGCGGCGGCCGACGCACTCGATCCGAAAGTCGCGCCGGCCGCGTGGGGCGAATTCCTGCGGCTGCGCGGCGGACTGCAGGCGAAGAACGGCAACGCGGCCGACGCGTACCACGACATCGCGCAGAGCGCGACGCTCCTCGATCTGCTTGGCGAGCGCTACCAGGCGGCACTCAGTCATCTGGCGCTCGGACGGCTCGTCGCCGAAACCGGCGCGCGCTCGATCGCCGAGCGCCATTTGAACAAAGCGCTCGCCATATTCACGCAACTCGGCGCCGAGCGCGATGTCGACGACACGCATGCAGCGCAGGCGCTCCTGACGAACGTCGGGACCGGGCAGTACCTCATCTCTCCTGCTGACGCCGACGATGCCATCGTGCGGCGGATTGTCGACGCGGCGGCTCTGCCGGATCTGCTCGGCCGCGAAACGGCGGCGGCGCTCTTCGAGGCGGCGAATGCCGACTGTGGCGTCGTCTACGTCGAGCTCTCCGGCGGCGACGTTCGCGTGGTGGCGTCGGCCGGCTGCGATCAGGACGCGGCGCGGGCGCTCGCGCGCTCCGCCGCGCACGGTGCGGTCTACGGGCGGGGCGCGCTGATCATCGAGCCGCTCGGACGCGACCCCGAAGGCGCGCGGTTCGGCCTCGTCGCCTCGCCGCGTCCGGTCGGCCACCCGGTCATGCGCCGCTTGAAGATGATCGCCGCTGTGGCGCGGCAGGGGTTCGCGCTCTGCGCCGCGCGCGATCGGTCGCTGCCGCCGGTCGATCTCGCGATCGATCGATCGCTCGAACCGCTGCTGCCCGGATTCCTGTCCGCGAGCGCGGCGATGACCAAGGTCGTCGAGCAGATCCAGCGGCTGCAGGGCAACGATCTCACGGTGTTGATTACCGGGGAGAGCGGCACCGGCAAGGAGCTGATCGCGCGCGCGATCCACGTCGGGTCGCACCGCAGCGCCGCGATGTTTCTTCCCTACAACTGCACCACCACTGGCCGCGATCTCGCCGACAGCCAGTTGTTCGGCCATCGCCGCGGCAGTTTCACCGGCGCCGTGTCCGATCAACCGGGTCTGGTGCGGAGCGCCGCGGGCGGGACGCTGTTCCTCGACGAGATCGGCGACCTGCCGCTCGACGTCCAGCCGAAGCTGCTGCGCTTTCTGGAGCAGTCGGAGATTCTCCCGATCGGCGACACGCGGCCGCAGCGCGTCGACGTCCGCGTACTGGCCGCGACGAATGCCGACCTCGAGCAGCGGGTCGCCGAAGGCAAGTTCCGCGAAGATCTGTTCTACCGGCTCGCGGTCATCCGCATTCACGTGCCGCCGCTGCGCGAGCGGCGTGAAGAGATTCCGCACTTGAGCACCTTCTTCCTGCGCGAAGCGTCGGAGCGGCTCGGCAAGCCGGAGATTCAGCTGAGCTCCGACACGCTCGACGTCTTCTCGCAGTACTGGTGGCCCGGAAACGTCCGCCAGCTGAAGAACGAAATCCAGCGTGCCGTCGCGCTCTCACCGCCGGGCGGAACGATCGATCCGTCGCATCTGTCGCCGGAGATAGGGACGACGCGTCTGCCGACCGGGCCGACGACGGCGCGGTCGCACAAGATGGCCGCGAATCTGGCGTCAGCGATTGAGCAGGTCGAGCGCGACATGATCCAGGCCGCCCTCGACCGAACCGGCGGGAACATCTCCGAAACGGCCCGAACTCTCGGGCTTACCCGCCGCGGGCTGTACCTCAAATTGAGACGGCTCGGCTTCGACGCGCGGGCAGAAGTCGATACGCATTAGCCAACGGTGAGACGAGGGGTCTGACCACGGTCAGACCACGGTCGGACCACGGTCGGACCACGGTCAGACCACGATCAGACCACGGTCAGACCGCGGTCGGACCGCGGTCAGACCGCGACTCTGGATACTGAATAGTCAGTTTCCGCTG
>DAIUKO010000162.1:0-9219 GCA_036848175.1 Vicinamibacterales bacterium
GAGGATGATGCGCGCGACGATCGCTTCCGCGACGCTGATGTTGTGATTCAGCCAGTGCTCGAGCGCCGGACGCACGACGCCGTCCACCGCCGACATCAGCTCCGGGTTGTTCAGCCGATCCTTCGTCTGTCCCTGAAACTGCGGCTCCTGGACGAAGATGCTGAGCACGCCGGTCAGCCCTTCGCGGATGTCTTCAGCGGTGATCGTGACGCCTTTCGGCGAGAGATTGTGCGTGTCGATGTAATTGCGGACCGCCTTGCCGACTCCCGCTCTGAATCCGTTTTCGTGCGTGCCGCCGGATCCGGTCGGGATGCCGTTCACGTACGACCGCAGATGCTCGTCGGTCGCCTCGGTCCACTGCATCACCAGATCGAGACGCATCGCGTCGTCTTTGAAGAGGGTGAATGGCGCCTCGTGCACCGGCTTCGCGCCACGCTCGGCGACGATCTTCTTCTGATAATCGATCAGCCCTTCGCTGTGCTCGTAGACGAGTTTTTCTTTCGAGCCTTCGTCTTCGAACGTAACCTTCAGTCCCTTGTGCAGGTAGCTCGCGACTTCGAGGCGCGCTTTGATGACGTCGGGATCGAATTCGATTTTCGGGAAGATCGTCGCATCGGGATGAAAGTAGACCGTGGTGCCGGTGCCGCGCGCGGGTCCGAGCTTCTTCAGCCCGCTGACGGCCTTGCCTTGCTTGAACCGCATCTCCCACTGCGCACTGTCTCGTTTGACAGTGGCGACGAGCTCTTTCGAGAGCGCGTTGACGACGCTCGCGCCAACGCCGTGTAAACCGCCGGCGGTTTTGTAATTGCCGTGTTCGAACTTCCCGCCGGCGTGGAGCATCGTGAAAATGACTTCGAGCGCGCTTTTCTTCGTCGTCGGATGTTTGTCGATCGGAATGCCGCGACCATCGTCCTCGATGGTGATCGATGATCCATCGGCGTGAAGGGTGACCCAAATGGTTGAAGCATGGCCGTTCATCGCCTCGTCGACGGAGTTGTCGAGAATTTCCCAGACGAGGTGGTGAAGCCCGGCCGCACCGACGCCGCCGATATACATGCCGGGCCGTTTGCGAACGGGCTCGAGGCCCTCGAGAACGGTGATGTCTTTCGCGGTGTAGTTCGCAGATGCCATGTCTATAATGTGCGCCTTGTGACAATCCGGGCGTTGTGTCTGTGCTTCACGATTGTAGCGGCATTTCCGCTGCGGCTCGCCGCTGCCGTCGTGGTTTTCCAGGACGTACCCGTCCCGGGCGGTACAGCGGCGCTCGCGCGCGCGCTCGCCATCGAGCCCGTCCCCGATCGCGGCCGGTTCATGTCCGAGATCACCCGCCTCGTCTACGACACCGACGCGCGGAATCCGACGGCGGTCGCCTTGCTGAACCTGTTGCGGACGCCGCTGCCGCGCGGCAAGAAGCTGACGCTGCCGTTCGACGATGGCACGTTCGATCTCGTGCCGGTGCCGCTGACCGCCGAGGTGTGGAGCAACGCGGTCTTTCGCCGCAAAGTCGCGGCCGAGGAGTTGGTGACAGCGATCATCGCGGATCGGTCCGCGTCGCTCATCTGCCACGGTCTCGACGCGCTCGACGACGAGACGCTGCAGTTTTTCGCCGAACACTCGTCGCTCATCACGCGCCTCTACGAGCGCAATGCGCCGATGTTTGCGGTCTTCTCCAGCAGCCTTCGCATTCACGGCAACCGCGTCGTGCCGCCGGGCGGCCCCGATGCGCTCCCGTTGTGGGAAGCCGTCGTCGGCGAGAAGGTGACGCGGCCGGAGCGGTTCGTGTTGACGCTCTTCGACGTGAGCGAAGGACGCCTCGCCTACTTGTACGACATCGTCGGTCAGCTCGATCCGGCGCGGCGCGAGTTTCTGCTGGGATCCTGGATGAGCGATCCGGCGGTGCGCCTCGATCGATTCAGGCAGCTGGCGGGGGCGGGTATCAGCACGTTCCGCGACTGGCACGTGCGCACCCTGCCTTACGGCCGGGCGACGCACGATCTCGCCGCCGCGGTGATGCGGCTGAAGGTTCAACGCGACGGGACGCCCGCGCCGCCGGCATCGCGCGCGTGGTGGTCGCGGGTGTTCAGCGGCACCGACCTGTCCATCGAGGCGTCGGCGCCCCTGAAGCTCGTCGACGATCAACCATTCGACGCCGCGTGGCTCGCCGAGACGATCGGCGGCGCCGACGTTCGGCAACGCGGTGAGCGTCTCGATCAACTCGGCTTCGCGCAGCGGCTCTTCGGCGGCGCGGCCGACCCCGGCGGCGAGTTCGACAGCGGCACGGCGGCGCCGTCGGTCTTCGTCGCTGTTCGGGGCATGCCGCACTACCGGATGCTGATGCTGACGCTCGAACGCGCGGGCGTCCGCAATCCGTCGGTCTACGCCGCGGCGGCGCGGCACGCGAACCGCCTCACGGCGTTCGACGGCATCAAAGGGTTCACCGCGCAGGCGCAGTTCCAGGGCGCGATCGCGCTCGTCGCGCGCATGGTCAGCGTCCGCACGATCGATCCCGTGCAGGGCGAGTCGCTGTTCGAACAGCTCGTCGCGACGCCGCTCGGCGACGATGGGCGATACGGCGGTGCGATCGCACGCTGGCTGCAGAACGAAGTCGGTCCGGTGATCGGGATGGGCAGCGACGTCGAAGCCGCGATCGTCAGAGCGCTCGGCGGCGCGCCGTCCGCCGATCCGCAGACGCCCGTCCACATCACGTGGGAAGGGCAGGAGTACCGGCTCGATCTCGGATTTGCCGAGCGGCGGCGGCTCGAGCGCGTCCGGCAAAAGCAGCAGGGACTCCCCATCGACGTGCCGATTGAAATCGCGGCGATCGCGCGACGGCTCGCCAACGACGCGGCGCCGGCGGCCGATCTCGAGGCGGCGGCCGCGGTGTTGACCACGCTCGTCAACGATCTGCCGCGCCGCCACCGCGTGGATCCGTCGTACGGCCCGCCGTCGGCCGTCAATCCGGTGCCCGAGCTGCAGGATGCGCTGCGCAAGTCACACGAAGAATTGATGCGCGCGACGCGAAGCCGGGACCCGAAGCGCGCGGCACGCGTGGCCGGACCGCTCCTCGAAGTGGCCGACGATTTGCTCGCCCGATCGCTGCTCGCGTTTAGCTACGCGATGTATCTCGGCGATCCCGAAGGCACGGTGCTGCTCGCCGGCGACGTGTCGCATCGACACGATTTCGGGTTTGGCGTGAAGGACGGCGCCATGCGCTCGCGCAGCGCGTGGGCGGCGCCGCGCCAGGACGTCGCGCCCGGCGTGCCGTGGCACGTCAGCGGATCGCTGCTCGGCCTCGATCTCGCGCTGGCGCCGCTCGCGCTCCGCCGGCTGAACTTCGATCACTTGATGCACGCGCCCAAGCTCACGTCGAACGAGCGGGATACCTTCGCGGTGAGCGTCGCGTTGATGAATCCGTATGCGCTGCGCGACGCGGATCGCGACGCAATGGCCGATGCGGTCGCGCGCGGCGCGGTTCGTATCGCCGAGGTGCTGACCGATCCGTCGGCGTTCGGCAGCATCGCGGACGAGATGGGAATCGGTGCCAGCCGGCGCCGCGCACTGACCTGGACGCTCGAGCACGACACCCAACGATTCCCGTCGATGTTCACGCTGTCCGAGCAGCTGTTTCTCGGCGGCGGAGCCGCGCCGGCAGCGCCGGGCGCGCCGGTGGTGGACTTGGACGCGTGGGGGATGTCGGCGCTCGGCACTGACGGGTGCATCTGCACACGCCTGTCGCCGCCGGGACGCTGGTGGGTGCTCACCGGCCGTCCGCAACTCGGCGTCGTGGCGTCCGCGATGCCGGACTTGAATCTCCATGTCGCGGCGCGGCTCAAGGAGCTGCGCGTGCCGTCCGCGCTGATGCGCGTCGTCGTGAGCGCGGCGATGCAGGATTTTCTCGACGAGGTGCAGCCGACCGACGACAGCGACTGGTTGACGCTGTCGCGCGAATCGCGGTTCGCGACGCGCGAGCAGGTCGAGGACTATCTGGCGTCGGCGACGGCGGACGGTCCGCTCGTCCCGATCACGCGGACCTCGCAGCCATGATCACGGTGAGACTCTCCACCACGAAGGACACGGAGTGGAGAGCGGTCTGGCGGGCGATCGGCGTCGCCATGGTCACGGCGGCGATCAGTGTGCTCGTCTCCGCGCAGAACCCCGAGAGCGGCGTGCAAATCACGATTCTCTCGCCGGGTCCGGAAGCGTACGTGAGCGGGCCGACGCTGCTGCGCGCGCGCGTCGATCCGGTGGAGGCCGCCTCGGCGGTCGCGTTCTTCGTCGGCGGCCGCCAGATTTGCGTCATCACGGCGCCCCCGTGGGAATGCGAGTGGGACGCGGGACCATCGGTCTCCGAGCACCAGGTGCGCGCGGTCGCGACCTTGCGGGCAGGCGGGCGCGTCGTGCAGACCTCGCGGACCAAGTCGCTCGGCTACACCGAGCGCGTCAACGTCGAGGTCGTGCAGGTGACGGTGACCGTCAGCGACGGCCGCGGCCGCTTCGTGCGCGGCATCCCGCGCACCGCCTTCCACGTCTCCGAGGACGGCAAGCCGCAGACGATCACGCACTTCGCCTCCGAGGACGTTCCGCTCGAGCTCATCGCCGCCGTCGACATCAGCGGCAGCATGGGTCCGGCGATGCCGAAGCTGAAGAAAGCGGTGAAAGAATTCCTTGGCGCGGTGCCGAGCCAGGATCTGGTGACGCTCATTGGCTTCAACGACAACATCATCACGCTGACGCGCAAGACGATGGATCAGACCGAACGCGTGAAAGCGGTCGATCGGCTCGCGCCGTGGGGATCGACGGCGCTGTACGACACGCTGCTTCGCGGCACCGACATGCTCGGCCGCCAGACCGGGCGCAAGGCGTTCATCGTCTTCACCGACGGCGAGGATCAGGGGAGCCACGTGACGATCAACGACGTCGAGCGCCGCCTGCAGTCGAGCGACGTCACGTTGTACATGATCGGCCAGGGCCGCGGCGTCACCCTCGAGTCGCTGAAGCGCGTGATGGATCGCCTGGCCACGCCGACCGGCGGCCGCGCGCTCTTCACCGACAGCATCGACGAGCTGCACGAGGCTTACAACGATCTCCTCGACGAGCTGGGAAATCAGTATCTGCTCGGGTACGTGTCGACCAACAATGCGCGCGGCGATTCGTGGCGCCGGATCAAGGTGGAAGTCGACGGTCATCACGAGGTTCGGGCGCGTCAGGGCTACCGCGTCGCGGCGGCGAGATGAACATGAGGGCCGGTCTCTGCAGTCTTCTCGGCGGGCTCTGCGTCCTCGGCGGTTCGTCATTGGGCGCGCAGCCGCCGCCGCAGCAGCCGCGGTTTCAATCCTCGGTCGAGGTCACCTCGGTCGACGTCACGGTCGTCGACGATCGCGGCAAGCCGCTCGCCGATCTCAAGCCGGCCGACTTCACAGTACGTGTCGATGGCAACCAGCGGCGGGTGGTGACAGCGGAGTGGGTCTCGATGGTGACGCCGGCCACGCCGCCGGCGGCGGCGGCGCCGGTCCCCGAGGGCTTCACCTCGAACGAGGGCTCCACCGGCGGTCGGTTGATCGTCATCGCCGTCGACGAGCCGAACATCCGCTTCGGCGGCGCGCTCGGCATCTCGCGCGCGGCAAACGCGTTCGTCGACCGCCTGCTGCCGTCCGATCGGATCGCGGTCGCCGGCTTCGGCACCGGTGCGCCGGCCACCGTGTTCACCGCCGATCGGGCGCGCGTCAAGCAGGTCATCTCGCGGATGGCGGGGCAGAAGCAGGCCGGCCGGCCGAGCGACTACAAGCACAACATCGCGCTCACCGAGGCGATGATGATCCATCGCGGCGATCGGGTGACGCTCGAGTCGGTGCAGCTCCGCGAGTGTTCGCCGGCGATCGTCGGCTCTTCGCCGGCGCAGATCGAGCTGTGCCGCACGGAAGTCGAGATCGAAGCGACGATGCTGGCGATGGACACCACGCACGAAGCGGATCAGACCATCAACGGACTGCGCGATCTGCTGATCGGGCTGCGCGCGATCGACGCGCCGAAGACGCTGATTCTGATCTCCGAAGGGTTCGTCCTGTCCGAGCCGGGCCTGGTCGTCGAGCTCGGCACGATGGCGGCGGAGGCGCGAACGAGTCTGTACGCGCTCCGTCTCGACAACCAGTTGTTCGACATCACCGACAGCCGCGCGCCGGTCAATCCGTTCGCCGATCGGCAGACGCGCGCCGAAGGGCTCGAGATGCTCGCCGGCGCCGCGCGCGGCGCCATCTTCACCGTCGCCACCGCCGAAGCGCCGTTTTTCGAGCGCATCGAGTCCGAGCTCTCCGGCTACTACCTGCTCGGCGTCGAATCCGATCCTCGGGATCGCGACGGCAAACCGCACCCGATTCGCGTCGACGTGCCCCGGCGCGGGGCGCTCGTCCGCACGCGGCGGCACATTCTCAACTCGCCGGCCGAAGTGCACGCGCCGCGCACGCCCCGCCAGGCGGTCGTGGCGGCGTTGAGCTCACCGCTGCTCAGCGCGGCGCTGCCGTTGCGCGTCGCCTCCTTCTCGCTGCAGGGTCCCGAACGCGCCAAGGTGCAGATCGTCATTCACGTCGACGTCGGCGCCGACTACGCCTCGTCCAAGGCAGTGGCGCTCGGTTACCTCATCGTCGATCGCAATGGGCGCGTGGTCGACAACCATTCGGAGAGCACGCGGCTGCTGCCGGTGATGAACGGCGTCCCCTCGGCGCTGCAGTTCACCGCCGGGGCGAGCCTCGCGCCCGGGGAGTACACGCTCAAGCTCGCCGCGGCGGAGGGCGAACGCGTCGGATCGATCGAGCATCCGATTCGCACGGCGCTCTCGAGCGAAAACGGCCTGACGCTCAGCGAGCTGATGGTCGGTGGCCCTACCGAAGTCGGCGAGCTGCTGCGGCCGACGATTGGCTACACCGCGAGCTTCGGCTCGGTCCACGGATACATCGAAGCCTACGGCGCGAAGGCCGATACGGTGACGGTGAAATACGAAGTCGCCGCCAACGCCAAAGGTCCCCCGCTCATCAACGCGAACGCGGCCGGCCGGCTCGGCGGCGACGAGCGGATGATCTTCTCGCAGGTGATGACGCTCCATCAGATCCCGCCGGGCAAGTACGTGCTGCGCGCGCTCGTCTCCGACGCGGGAAAGCTGGTCAAGACGCTGACGCGCGATTTCGAAGTCGCGCCTCCGAAGGTCCTCATGACCTCGGCAGACGGCCTCGGTGCGACATCGACTGACGCCGAGCTGTTCCTCCCCGTCGACGAGAAGACGATGACACCGGGGTTCAAGCGCGAACACGCCGTCAACCGCGAGACGCTCGAGCCATTTCGCGAGCGCGTCGCCAACGACATGCGGCCGGCGTTCGACGCCGGCGTCCAGTCGCTCGCCGCCGGCGACTACATCAAGGCCGAGTCCACGCTGAAGAAAGCGATCGACCCCGACACCGACAGTACCGCCGCGCTCGCCTACCTCGCCGCGTCGTTCGCGGCGTCGGGACACGACGCCGCCGCGGCCAGTGCCTGGCAGACGTCGCTCGTCGACGGGACGGAGATTCCGCAGATCTACCAGTGGCTCGCCGATGCGCTGATGCGCACGCACGACTACGCGGAAGCGCGGACGATCCTGGAAGAGGCGGCCGGCAGGTGGCCTTCCGACGTGCGCTTCACCAAGCCGCTGGCGATGCTTTACGCGACGTTCGGCAAGGGTCGCGAGGCGGTCCGGACGCTCGAGCGCTATCTGAGCGATCAGCCGGCGGACGCCGCCGCGCTTTATCTCGCGGTCGAATGGATCTACCACGTGCATTCGGCCGGCGCGGTCGTCCACAACCGCGCCGAGGACCTCAAGCTCGCCCGCAGCTACGCCGACGCCTACGAGAAGGCGAGCGGCCCGAACGTCGCCCTCGTGAAACAGTGGTTGGGCTATCTCGAGACCAACCGCCAACCGCAGTAGGTTCGCCATGACGAC
This sequence comes from Vicinamibacterales bacterium, assembly GCA_036848175.1. Taxonomy (GTDB): domain Bacteria; phylum Acidobacteriota; class Vicinamibacteria; order Vicinamibacterales; family CAVVIG01; genus QHWF01. The sequence continues at coordinate 7,967 of DAIUKO010000162.1, forward strand.
GAGTGCTTCCGATCGGCCGGCGACGGCCAGCGACGACGAGGTTTTGCTGTTTGGGGCGGTTGCCAGCACCGCGTCGTCGAGTGCGACGCCGGCGCTGATCACCGCGATGCTCGATTCCGGTGATGGGATCAGCGATCTCATCTTCTCGCCCGGACGTCCGCCGCAGGTCGAACGGCACGGCGATCTGGCAACGGTGGCGATCCCCGAGCTGCCGCTGCTGCGGCCCGAGCACACCGCCCGCATCGCGCGCGATCTCATCGGCGGCAATCTCCAGTACCTGCGGACGTTGCGAGAGGAGGGCGCCGTCGATCTCTCGTACGCGATTGCCGAGCGATCGCGGTTCCGCGTCAACGTCTTTCGCCAGCGCGGCACTTACGCCATCGTCATGCGCGTCATCGCCGCGAAGATCCCTTCGCTGGCCGACTTGAATCTGCCGCCGGCGATCGCCGACGCCGCGGCGCTCAAGAACGGCATCGTGCTCGTGACCGGTCCGACCGGATCCGGCAAGTCGTCGACGCTCGCCGCGATCATCGATCTCATCAACGAATCACGCGCCGAGCACATCCTCACCATCGAGGATCCGATCGAGTTCCTGCATCAGCACAAGAAGGGGACCGTTCACCAGCGCGAGCTGCACACCGATACGCCGACGTTCGCTGCGGCGCTGCGCTCCGCGCTGCGGCAGGCGCCAAAAGTGATCCTGGTCGGCGAGATGCGCGATCGCGAGACGATCGAGATCGCGCTCACCGCCGCCGAGACCGGCCACCTCGTCTTCTCGACGCTGCACACCATCGATGCCTCGAAAACGGTCGAGCGCATCGTCGGCACCTTCGAGGCCGGCGATCAGCACGCGGTCCGGACGCGGCTGGCGGCGACGTTCCGCTATTTCATCTCGCAGCGGCTGATTCCGAAGAAGGGTGGCGGCCGCATGCCGATCATCGAGATGCTGAAGTCGACGATGCGCACGCGCGACTATCTCGAACAGGGCGAGAAGGAAGGCAAGACGCTGCTCGACGCGATGAAAGACGGCGAGCTCGACGGGATGCAGCACTTCGACGGCGAGCTGGAAAAACTGGTGCGCGCGGGCGCGATCGCGCAGTCGATGGCGTACCTCTACGCGACCAACCCCGGCAACCTCCGCGTCCAGCTCGCCGACGTGCCGGACGAGGACTCGCTGATTACAAGGTGATCACGAAAAGCTCGAAACCACGAAACGAAACTCGAAACCACGAAACGAAACGCGAAACCACGAA
>DAIUKO010000162.1:9319-16201 GCA_036848175.1 Vicinamibacterales bacterium
TACTTCGAATACCACGCGATGTAGCGCTCGTAGCGATCCTTCTGGAAGCTGGGCCGGCGGATGCCGTGATACTCGCCCGGGTAGACGACCAGCTCGGTGTCGCGGCCGAGGCGCTTCAGTCCCTGATACAACTGCTGACCGCCGATGATCGGCACGTTCATGTCGAGGTCGCCGCCAAGGACGAGCGTCGGCGTCACGATCTTGTCCATCCGGAAGAACGGCGAGATGCGCATCCACAGTTCGGGCTTCTGCCACGGCAGGCCGAGCTCCGCCTCCCATTGGCGTTGATAGTGATCGTTGCCGTAGTTGGCGAGATAGTTGAACTCGCTCGCGCCGGAGGTCGCCGCCTTGAAGCGCGTCGTCTTCGAGATGACGTGGTCGGTGAGGATGCCGCCGTAGCTCCAGCCGCCGACGCCGAGGCGATCCGGATCGGCGACGCCCATCGCAATCGCCGTGTCCACCGCCGCCATCACGTCGTCGTAGTCCTTGTTGCCCCAGTCGGCCCAGATCGCGCGGCTGAAGTCGCGGCCGTAGCCTGACGATCCGCGCGGGTTCGCGGCGACGACCGCGAAGCCCTGCGCGGCGAGCATCTGCCATTCCTGGTTGAAGCCGGTCGAGTACTGGCTCACCGGTCCGCCATGGATCCGGAGAATCGTCGGCAGTTTTCCGGCCGGCGCGTGAGGCGGGCGCGTGAGATACGCGTCGATCATCGTGCCGTCGGCGCTCTTCGCCTTGTAGCGTTCGACGGTGCCGAGGTCGATCTTCGCGAGAAACGCGTCGTTGACGTGACTCAGCTGCGCGGCGACGGCGCTCACCGGTCCCTTCGCCGCGGCCGGAATCCAGAACACCTCGTTCGGCTGCTGCGGCTGACTTTCGAGAAACGCGATGTCGCCCGTCTTCGCGACGTCGTACGCGTTCACGTCGCGTTCGCCGTTGAGCATGCGTTCGATTGCGCCGCCGGAGGCCGGTACTCGAGCGAGATGCACGTTGCCGCCTTCCTCGAGCAGGAACAGCACCTTCCCGTCGGGCGTGAACTGCGGACGCGAGACGCTGCGGTCGAGTCCCGGGGTGAGCATCTTCGGCGTACCGCCTTCGACCGGTATCAGCGCGATGTTGTTCATCGCGTACCAGATGTCTTTCGGATCGCCGCCCTGCGTGTAGACGATCGACTTGCCGTCCGGACTGAACGCCGGCGAGCTGTCCGATCCCTGATACGTCGTCACCGCGCGCGGCTTGGCGCCCGCCTTCGGCTCGACGACGAAGATGTCGCTGTTGTCGTTGGCGTCGGGATTGTCGGTGCGGTTCGCGCCGAACGCGATCAGCTTGCCGTCCGGCGACCACACCGGCGCGCCATCGTCGTAGCGATCGTGCGCGATCTCCACATCGCTCTTGGTGGCGATGTCGAAGACGTGGATGTGGCGCTTGACGTCGGTGAGGTAGCCTTCGCCGTCGCGCATGAACTGCAGCCGGGTGATCACGTGCGGCCGCGGCTTCTTGTCGGCATCCGGTTTTTCGGTGTCCGTCTCCTTGGGATCGGGATCCGACACGAGCACCGCCAGCTTCGAGCCGTCGGGCGACCACGCGACAGAGGAAGCGCCGGTCTTGTAATCGGTGACGGCCTGCGCCTCGCCGCCGCGCCGATCGAGGAGATAGACCTGCGCCTTCTTGCCGTCGCGCGCCGAGGTGAAGGCGAGATAGCGGCCGTCGGGGCTCCAGCGCGGGCCGTTCTCCGGCTTCTTGCTGCTCGTCAACCGGATCGGATCGCCGCCTGTCGTCGCGACCATGTAGATGTCGGTGTCGGAGGTGTCCTCCTTCCGATCCATCGTCGTCACGGTGTAGGCGACCCACGCGCCGTCGGGACTGATCCGCGGATCGCCGACGCTCTTGAGCTCGAAGATGTCGTCGGGTGCCAGCGGGCGGCGGGATTGTGCCGTGAGCACGAACGACGTCGACACAACGGCAACGATCGCGATCAACAGGCGTCTGCTCATCTCGGGTTCCTTTCGCTCGACTGGAGCAGCGGCGGCCCTTCAGGGCCGCCATGGAGCGATGCTGCCGATCAACTCTCTGACTGATCGGTTGCCGTTTGTTTCTTTGCTCGCGTCGATCGCCTCGCCGCGGGTTTCTTCGCGGCGCTCTTGCGCGGCGCTGGCGCCGCGGGACGTTCGATCCGCGACCGTCCTCGTCCGGCAGTCCGTTTCGGCTTCGCGCGGCCGAGAAGCTCCGCGGTCGTGTCGATCGGAATCTGCTCGGGTTCGGGCTCCTCGACCTCGACCGGTTCGATCGCAACCACTTCTCCCGGCTGCGTCTCGACCGGTTCCACGTCGACGACTTCCACGACTTCGAGCGGCTCCGCCGGCAGCACCGCCCGCTGCAGTGACGGACCCTGGAAGACGCGAAGACCTCCACGCCGATCGCGCTCGATGCGGACGTACCCTTCTTTCTGACAGGCCTTCAGAAGATCCATCAACCCGCCGAACCCGTAACGCCGCTCGTCGAACCCGCCGTCCGCCTGCCGCAGGATCTGTTTGACGTTCCTCAAGTACATCGGCCAACGCGCGCCTGTCGCCGACCCGAGAATACGTCCCGCACGCTGTACACCCTCTGCCATCGTGCCGGCCGGCTGCACCTCCTGCGGCGGGCCCTGTTCTCCCACCGCAGACGGCTGCGGAGGACGGCTCTCGGGACGTGCCTCGTCGGCGCCGACTGACGGTGCGACGGTCGCGCCTTCGTCGAAGCCGTCGTTGAGCTCGACGATCACACTCCGGCCCGTCTGCTTCAGCGCGACCAGTCCGGCCTGCGCGAGCTTCTCGACGAAGTCGAGAAACGACGACGCGCCGTAATTGCGTTCGGAGAACGTCGAGTCGAGCTGCAACAGCGTGCTCTTCAGCAGGCCGGTCTGCGGCGTGACTTCGCGATCGGCGAGAATCTTCAGCGCGCGGCGCACGAGCGGGAAGGCCTGCGCGATCGGCGACGTGGCGGTCGACACCGCCGGACGGCCGCCGGCGATGCGCTGCGACGGCTTTCGCGAGACCAGGTTTTCGTAGGCGATGAACTCGTGGCAATTGCGCTGCAGGATGACGCTCGTGAAGGCGCGGCCGCCGACGACGAAGACTTTCTTGTCGTACTGTTTGAGCTTCTCGACGAGCGACAGGAAGTCGCTGTCGCCGCCGACGATCACGTAGGCGTTGATGTGCGGGTGCGTGAACGACATCTCGAGGGCGTCGAGGGCGAGGTTGATGTCGGCGCCGTTCTTGTCGCCGCCCGGCGTCATGTTGCGCTGAACGAGGCGGATCGCGTGCTGCGTGAGCGCCCGGCTGTACTCGCCGGCGCGCGTCCAGTCGGCGTAGGCGATCTTGGTGACCACCTCGCCGCGCTCCTTGATGGCGTCGAGAATGGTGCCGGCGTCGAAGTGCTCCCCGAGCGTGGATTTGACGCCGATCTCGATATTGTCGAAGTCGATGAAAACGGCAATGTTCAGACGATCTTGGTGAGCCAAAACGATCCTATTGAGAATTCAGATTTCTCTTCGAATGGTCGGTTCGTCCGCTGTCGTGGCTGACGTGCAGGACGACGGCCTTCATGACTGCGGTGATTCTACCCCTGTCAATCGGAACCGGACAACGTCGGCGGGGCGTCCGGCATCGGCCAGATCACACGAGCAAATCCGCCGCGTTGCAGCAGCTCGCGTCCCTTGCCGCCGCGGCCGGTGACTTCGTACTTGGCCGTGCTGATCGTCTGCTCGCCGCCGCGTGTGGTTTCGACGGTCAGCAGATCGCGGTCGCCGCTCGAGGCGATGAAGCCGAGCACGCGGTCGTCTTTGCCGAGCTTGATCAGCATCACGCCTTTGCCGGGCCCGGACAGGTAATTCACTTCTTCGGCGTTGGCCAGGATGCCGCGTGCCTCCGCGGTCGCCGCAATCAGCACTTCGCCGCCGGTCAGCCTGGCGACGCCGAGGATTTCCTTGCCGGCGGCCGGGCGCGCGAATCGACGCCCCGCGCGCGTGCTCGGTTCGACCAGGCCTTCGAGCCCGAAGCGAAGCGCGAACCCGTCGCTGCTGACCGCGATGCCATGAACCGGCGGCGGATCGTCAGGGCGCTTCGGCGAGGCCTTGATGTCGCCGGCTGCGCGTAGATCGAGGCTGAGCGCGCCGACGACCTTCTCGCCGTCCTTCAATTTGAAGAGGCGCTGGATCGGCTCGCCGTATCCGGTCGACGCCGGCACGTCGATGATGCGGCAGGTGTAAGCGACGCCGAAGTTCGAGAAGAACACGCAGGTCGCACGCGTGCTGCCGGCGAACGCCGCCAGCACCGAATCGCCTTCGCGCAGCCGCGTCGTCGACAGATCCTTCACCTCCTTCTGACGTTTCACCCAGCCGTCGCGCGACACGATCACGACGTTGTCCTCTTCGACGATGAAGTCGTCGGCGGAGTATTCCGGCTCGCCGGAGTCGCTGGCGATGGTCGTGCGCCGCTTGTCGCCGTACGTCTTGCTGACCTCCTCGAGCTCGGTGCGGACCAGCTTCCACCGGCTGTCTTCGTCCTTGAGCAGCGCGTTGATCTGCCGCGCGCGCTTGCGCTTGTCTTCGAGCTCCTGACGGATGACGAGGATCTCGAGACGTGCGAGCCGATAGATCTTGAGCTCGAGGATGGCGTCGGTCTGCTCGGCGTCGAGCTTGAACCGCGCCATGATCTTTTCGGCGGCGTCGGCCTTGCCGTCCGACTTCCGGATCATCTTGATGATCTCGTCGAGCGCGTCGAAGACGGTTTCGAACCCTTCGAGAATGTGGATGCGCTTCTTCAGGGCCGCGAGCTCGTGCTCCAGGCGCCTGGTCACCACTTCGAGGCGGAAGTGCAGGAAGTGCCAGAGGATCTGTTTGAGATCGAGCCGCTCCGGACGGCCGACTTCAGGATTCTCGGTCGGGACGAGGCAGGTCAGATTGACGGCGAAATTGATCTGCAGCGTCGTGTGCTTGAAGAGATACGCCATCACCATCTTCTCGTCGGCGTCCTTCTTCATCTCGATGGCGATGCGGATGTCCTCCGTCGACAGATCCTTCACGTCGAGGAGCTGCGGCAGCTTGCGGCCGAGGATGATCTCGCCGATGCGCTCGACGAGCTGCGCCTTGTTGATCGTGTAGGGAATGCTGTCGACGTAGATGGTCTTGGTCGAGCGCGTTTCGGGTCCGATGTCCCAGGTGCCGCGCAGACGAATCGTGCCCTGACCGGTTTTGTAGATCTGCTTCAGTTCGTCCTGCGAGTTCAGAATCTGACCGCCAGTGGGGAAGTCCGGACCTTTTATGTAGCGGCACAACTGGGCGTTGCCGATGTCCTCGTTGTCGAGCAGCTTGCCGAGCGCCGTGCAGACCTCGGTCAGATTGTGCGGCGGGATGTTGGTCGCCATGCCGACGGCGATGCCGGTGGTGCCGTTGACGAGAAGGTTCGGGATCCGCGCCGGCAGCACCACGGGCTCGGTCTTGGTGCCGTCGTAGTTCGGTCGGAAATGAACCGTCGTCTGCTCGATCTCGGTGAGGATCTCGTCCGCGATGCGCGCGAGGCGGCATTCGGTGTAGCGCATCGCCGCGGCGCTGTCGCCGTCGAGCGAGCCGAAGTTGCCGGAGCCGTCGACGAGCGGATAGCGCAGCGAAAAGGACTGCGCCATGCGGACCAGCGTTTCGTAGAGCGCCGCGTCGCCGTGCGGGTGGTAGCTGCCCATCACGTCGCCGACGACCTTCGCGCACTTGCGGTGCTTCACGTCCGCGGTCAGGTTCTGCTGCCACATCGTGTAGAGGATGCGGCGCTGAACCGGTTTCAACCCGTCGCGGGAATCGGGCAGCGCGCGGGCGGTAATGACGGAGAGCGCGTAGTTGAGATAGCGCGCCTGCGCCGCCTCGTGCAGCGCGACGTTGTCGGTGCTGCCGGCGGCGCCGTTTCCGCCGCCGCCGAGCAGCGACGATCGGATCGCCGCGGCGCGGCTGGAGCCGGCGTCGGCCGGCTCAATGTTGTCGAAGAGCGATCGCTCGGCAGGCTTGCGTGGTTTGGCCATGAGTGCTGTGGCTTCTCACGGTACCACGATGGGGCCTCCGCCCGCTTACTTGATGAACAACATCTCGCGATACGTTGCCAGCGGCCAGAGCTCGTGCGGGATGGAGAGCTCGAGCTCGTCGCCCGCTTCGCGCAGCGCCGTCATCGCCGGGATGACCTTGTCGCGGAAATGCTTGGCGTGCTTCACCGCGTCGCCGTTGCCTTCGTGTTCGAGCTCGCGCGCGAGCTTGTCGGTGCGCCGTTTGAACTCGTCGGTCATCGAGGTGAGCGCATCGAGCGTCTTCTTGCCCTCGACTGATTTGCTGCCCGCCGCCCTCACCGCCGACACGCTGTCGGCGACGCGCTTCTGATATTCGAGCGCCGCCGGCAGGATGTAGCGGTTTGCCATCAGGACCATCAACTGACCCTCGACGTTGACGGTCTTGTTGTAGGTCTCGATCATGACGTCGTAGCGCGCGTGGACCTCGCGCTCGTTGAGCACCTTGTACTTCTCGAAGATGCCGATCACCTCCTTGGCGATCAGCTGCGGCAGCGCGTCGACGGTGTTCTTGAAATTCTGCAGGCCGCGCTTGCCCGCCTCCTTCTCCCATTCCTTCGAATAGTTGTTGCCGTTGAAGATGATCCGCTTGTGCTCCTTGATCACCTTCGGCAGCAGCTCCGCTACCGCTTTCTCGAGCGACTTGCCGCTGCTCGTCGCCTTCTCGAGCTCGGTCACCATGTAGTCGAGCGACTCGGTGACCGCGACGTTCAGCGCGATGTTCGGATACGCGATGCTCTGATTCGACGACACCGCGCGGAACTCGAACTTGTTGCCGGTGAACGCGAACGGGCTGGTGCG
>DAIUKO010000163.1:0-16198 GCA_036848175.1 Vicinamibacterales bacterium
TGCCCTGCCCGAGCTCCACCGGATTCATCGTCGCGATCGCGAAGCTGAACGCCGGGAGCTCGTAGGTCTGCTTGCCGACGGTGATCGTGCGGTCCTGCAGCCCTTCGAGGAACGCGCTCTGCGACTTGAGCGGGATGCGGTTGATCTCGTCGAGCAGGATCACTTCCGCCTCGGCGAGCGGGCCGAACTCGGTCATCAGCTCGCCGGTCGCCGGGTTGATCATCTGGAAGCCGACGACTTCGGTCGGCTGCAGATCGGCGCGGCCCTGCAGCCGCACGAACTTCGCGTTGCTGATCGCCGCGAGAATGACGCCGAAGAACGTCTTGCCGACGCCGGGCACGCCGCGCAGAAGCAGGTTCCCGGCGTTGACCTGCCGCTGCTCCTTCTTGTCGTAGGTCGTCGGAATCTCGGACATGAGGACGACGTTGGCGAGCGCCTTCGCGGTGTCGTACCCGACGAGCGCCTTGCTGCCCTCGGCGACAATCGATTCGTGAAAGGTGACCGCTTCCTCGAGGTCTGCGTGCATGGGGATTCGTATCTTACATTGCCGCCGCGAATCGAGCCGAGATCGCGCGGACGCCGGTCGCGGCGACCAGCTTGTCGGGACGAGCGCCCGGCGTCATCGAAAAGGGCGCCCGGCCGCGCAAAGTAGAATAAAGTCCGATGAACAAAGTCCTCGCTACCGCCGACGAGGCGGTGGCGCTGATCCCCGACGGCGCCACCATCATGATGGGCGGCTTCGGCCTGTGCGGGATTCCTGAGAATCTGATAGCGGCGCTGCGGCGGCGCGGCGCCAAAGACCTCACGGTCATCAGCAACAACGCCGGCATCGACGATTTTGGCATCGGCATCTTGCTAAGGTCGCGCCAAGTCCGGAAGATGATTTCGACCTACGTCGGGGAGAACAAGGAATTCGAGCGGCAGTTTCTCACCGGCGAGATCGAGGTCGAGCTCGTACCGCAGGGCACGTTTGCCGAGCGGATTCGCGCCGGCGGCGCCGGCATCGGCGGCTTCTTTACACCGACCGGTTATGGGACGCTCGTCGCCGAGGGCAAGGAAACGCGGACGATCGACGGCGTCCGCTACGTGCTCGAGGCGCCGCTGCGCGCCGACTTCGCGTTCGTGAAGGGGTGGAAAGGCGACCGCGTGGGAAATCTCGTGTATCGCAAGACTGCGCGGAATTTCAATCCGGTGATGGCGACGGCCGCGAACGTCACGATCGCCGAGGTCGAGGAGCTCGTCGAGCCCGGCGCCATCGACCCCGACCAGGTCGTCACCCCCGGCATCTTCGTCCGACACATCCTCAAAGGCGCGCAGTACGAAAAGCGCATCGAGAAACGGACTGTGCGAGTTGACTGAGCAGATAGTCGCTGCTGATCAGCGCGCCGAGCCGAAGGCGAGGCGTGGCAGGCGGTGGGGCAGGGGCCCCGCCGCAACGTAAAAAATGGACATTCGTGACCGCATCGTGAAGCGCGTCGCGCGCGAGCTGCGCGACGGCGACTACGTCAATCTCGGCATCGGCATGCCGACCCTGGTCGCCAATCACATCCCGCCCGGCGTACACATCACGTTACATTCGGAGAACGGTCTCCTCGGCATCGGGCCGTTTCCGACCGAGGACCGAGTCGATCCCGATCTCATCAACGCCGGCAAGGAAACGGTCACCGAGACTCCGGGATGCGCGTACTTCAACAGCGCCGACTCGTTCGCGATGGTGCGCGGCGGCCATATCGATCTCACGGTGCTCGGCGCGCTGCAGGTGGATCAGGACGGCAACCTCGCGAACTGGATGATTCCCGGCAAGATGGTGAAGGGCATGGGCGGCGCGATGGATCTGGTGGCCGGCGCGAAACGAGTCATCGTCGCGATGGAGCACACGACGAAGGACGGCGGTCACAAGATCCTGAAGCAGTGCACGCTGCCATTCACGGGCATGAAAGTCGTGAACCTGATCGTCACCGAGCTCGCGGTGATCGACGTCACCGAGCGCGGGCTCGTCCTGAAGGAAATCGCGGCGGACACGACCGTCGAGAAGGTCCGCGCCGCGACCGGCGCCAATCTCATCGTCGACGCGCCGCCGGCGACGTTCTCGTAACGTGATGATCGAGCTCATCACGCCGCCCCTGCTGCTCTTGAGACGGGATCCGCAGTGGGTCGAAGATCTCGCGAACACGTTCGCGCCCGACGAGGTCGATCCGTTCAGCCGCATCCGCTGTCCGCGGTGCGGCTGGAAGCCGTCGGCGTCGTGCAGGTGGTCGTGCGTGCGCGGTCTCGACAACCCGGAGCCGTTCTTCGTCGGCTGCGGAACGGTGTGGAACACGTTCCTGACACATGGACGCTGTCCGGGCTGCGCGCATCAATGGCGGTGGACGTCGTGTCTCAGCTGCCAGGAGTGGTCGCCGCACGAAGACTGGTACGAAGAACAGCCTACTGACTAGGGGCCGTCAACCTGGGCTTGGCCGGGATCACGTTGACGGCGAGCTTGAGCGGCGTCGTAATCGGCGGCTTTGGCGTCGTTGAGATGGCGCCGAACGTCTCCGACAGGATGTCGGGATTGGCGAGATTCGCGACCACCTCGATGCGGCTGCCACGCGGCAGCGCGATCGGTTTCTCGAACCAATAGCGCCGCGCCCAGTCGGGACGCGTGTTCAATCGAATCATCGGCGCGTGCGAGCCATCGGGCAGGATCGCGCTCATTTGTATCGTGATGTTGGGCGGCACCTCGTCCGGGCGCATCGCGAGCACCTGCACGTCTTCGTCAATCGCACGCGTGAAGGTGAGCGTCTGATCCTTCGCCGCCGACGGCGACGGCGATTCGATCGGAACCGTCAGAAGCTCCTGCGCCTCTTTCTCCGGCGCGAAGTAAATGCCGACCGTGCTGCGATCGGCGACCGCCTGGCCTTCGAACTGCCACGTCTTCTTGTAGTGAATCCGCACGCCAAGCTCGGCGCCGGGCGGCAGCTTGAACGCGACGTGGCCGTCGAGCGGTTCCGCCTCGTGCCCCGGCACCCACAGCGCGAGCACACGATCAGGCGCCGGCGCTGCGGACGCCGATGAAGAGCCCTTGAGAGAGATGACCGCGCTGCGGACGATGGATGGAGTGCCCGGAAGTAAGTCGACGGCGCGGACCCATCGCGCGTCCCTCATTCCGGTCGGCACGGTGAACTCCTCGGTCACATCCATCTTGTCGGCGGGCACGGTGAACTCCGACGGCAGCTTGAGCGCGAGATCCGGCGCGCCCATGACCCAGTCGTTCTTCAACGGCACCGCCGGCAGCGTCTGATCGAGATTTCCCTGCGGATTGCCGCCGGTGGCCCAGGTCAGGATGACGTCGAGCTCCCTGGCGGTCAGCGTATGTGCGTGCTTCAGATCGCCGAATCCTTCCTCCGCGTTCCACGGCGGCATGTGGCCGGCGATGAGCTCCGCGCGGATCGATTCGGCCCACGGGAACGCGTCCTTGAACGTCGTCAGCGACATCGGCGCGACGCCGTGCTCCACGTGGCAGCGGGCGCACCGTTCCTTGAAGATCGGAAACACGTCGTCATTGAAGGTGTACTTCGACGTGATGGCTTTGTGCGCTTCGCCGCGCTGCCCGGCCAGGATGAGGCCGGCGAGGATCACGGACGCGACGGCAACGATCCGCGGCTTCATCACTTGCTGCCTGGAAATACCGATTCGACGTCCTTGACGGCGGCGGCGAATTCCGTGTACGCGTCGCTGATCTGCTGCTTGTTGCCGAGGTCGCCGAACGCGTCGAGCAGCCAGGCCGAACGGACCAGGCGCTTGATCGCCGGCGCGGCGATCTTGAGATGCTCCGGCCGCAGTTCGTCCTTCCGTTCGTCGAGCGCGAGCGCGAGATCCTTGGCCTGGAACGCCGGCACGTAGACGCTGGCGAACTGGCCCTGGTCGATGAAGCGGCGGATCTGTTCCGTGCGCTGCGACAACTGCGCGAGCATCTCGGGCACGCTGTCCGGAATCGGGAGCGGAATCAATCCGGGATCGACGCCGCTCGACGACGTGGTTGCCGCGGGCGGCGGTGGCAGCGAAGCAACCGCGGGACTCGCCGAGCTCGCTGAGTTCGCCACCGTCGGCGCGCTCGGCGGCTGTTTCGCCGACGGCGTTGCCGCCGTTGTCGTGACCGGCGCCACCGGTTCCTTCGAGTACTCGGGGAATGTGAAATCGAAGTGGTTCTCCGGCGATGTGCTCTTGAACTTCAGCTTCGCCGCCATCTCCGCCGGGAACGGCACTTTGCCGATCTTCGCCTCGAGGTAGCGGCCGTTCTGGACCGGCACGAGCGGGATCGACGCGCCGCTCTTCGTGATGATGCGGCCGCTCATCAGACGGACTTGGTCGCGCGCCAGCGGCTTGGTGAAGTCGTCGTAGAGATACATCCGGAACACGCCGCCGTCGCGGTAGGTGCCTTCGAGATGGTGCCAGTTGTCGGGCGCCATGAAGAACAGACCGCCGTGCTGCGGGTTGTGATTGCCGTGCGCGCGTGGCGTGAACTTCTTGACCATCGGCGATCCGTCGGCGCACTTGCCCGGATTCATCGACTCGATGTTCGTGCTCGCGCAGGTCCACGAGACCGACATCGTGACCTGGACCAGCTCGCGGCCGTCGATCGGACACGCGCCTGGCTTGTCTTTGATCACCGCCGCGTGTACCGGACACGTCCAGACGGAGTCGAGCCGGATCGGCTTCAGCTCCATGCCGCACTTGCGGCAGCGTCCCGCCTTGTCCTCGATGACGTCCTCGTCGCCGGTCATCGGACAGACGTACGAGATCGGCGGCAGCGCCTGGTCTTTGGCCGGTGCGGGAACCTGCGCGCGGCCTGCGGCCAGCCCACTGAAGATGATGGCGATGAAGAGAAGAGCCCGTTTCATGGAGATCTAATTATGTTATACACCTCGCCATGGCGCGACAGCTCATCGGCCTGGTCCTGATCGCACTGGCGCTGATGCCGCGGCCGGATGCGACCGCGGCATTCGAGTCATTTTGGGCCGCGGAGTCGCCGGAGGCCGCGGCGCGGCTCGCCGACAACGTCGTCAAGTCCGGCGTGACATTCGATGACGCGTATCGTCGGTTGAAGCAGGGGCGAACCTACACGGCGCAGCCCACCGGCATGATTCGTCTGACGAACCGGACGGGCGGTCCCGGCAGTATCGAGCATCACTTCGCGCTCAACATTCCTGCCTCGTACGATCCGTCGAAAACGTACCAGGCTCGCTTTCAACTGCACGGTGGGGTCGGCGGGCGCCAGAGCAACATCCCTCCGGACAACGCGGGAGGAGTCGCGCTGGAAGGTCCGGCAGACATTGCCCAGATCTATATCGTTCCGTTTTCCTGGAATGCGTCGCCGTGGTGGAGCAGCGATCAGGTCGTGAACCTCAACGGCATTCTCGACATTGCCAAGCGCCGCTACAACATCGACGAGAACCGCGTCGTCGTCTCGGGCGTGTCGGATGGCGGCACCGGCGCCTACTATCTCGCCATGCGCGAGACGACGCCGTACGCGAGCTTTCTGCCGCTGAACGGCTACTGGCTGGTACTGGCGAACAGCGACATTCAGCGCGGCGGCGCCCTCTATCCGAACAACATGCGCAACAAGCCGTTCTTCGTCGTCAACGGCGGCCGCGATCCGTTGTATCCCACCATTCGCGTCGATCCGACGATCGCGCACTTCAAGAAGGGCGGCGTCACCGTCGACTATCGTCCGCAGCCCGAAGCGGCGCACAACACGCGGTGGTGGCCCGAGGTGAGAGACAGCTTCGAGGCGTTCGTCCGCGAGCATCCGCGCAATCCGCTTCCGGATACGCTGACGTGGGAGACCGGCGATCCGACGCGTTTCAATCGTGCGCACTGGCTCGTGGTCACCTCGTTGTGGAAAGCGCGCGGCGAGGCCGCGTCGCTTCCCGACCTGAACGAGATGATCGATCCGCCGGCGCCGGACTTCGGCGTCCGCTCGGTCGGCGTTCGCATCAATCGCGTCATTGCCGGGTCGAGCGCGGAACGGATCGGATTGAAGGCCGGCGACGCCGTCGTCCGTCTGAACGACGAGTCGGTGCGGGTCCGCGAAGATCTCGACGAAGTGTTCGAGGATCTGACGCCGGGCTCGACGATCACGCTGCTCGTCGCACGCAACAACGCGCCGGTCGAACTGACCGGCCGCTACGAGCCGCGGCTGGTGACGCGTCCCCCGCGGGAGGTTTTCGATCGCACGCAGCCGTCAGGCCGCGTCGATTTGACGCGCAGCGGCAACACGGTAACCGCCGTCACGCGCGGCGTCGGCGGCTTCACGCTTCTCCTGTCACCCGATCAGTTCGATTTCAACAAACCGATCAAAGTCGTCGTCAACGGCAAGACCGACTCCGATCGGAAGGTCCAGAAGGATCTCGCGACGCTGATGAAGTGGGCCGCCGCCGACAACGATCGGACGATGCTCTTCGGCGCCGAGGTTCACATCGATTTGACGCGCTGATTACTGGCGCGCGATCACGGTCACGCCCCACGGGCGGTTGCCAACGGGGACTTTCTTCGACACCTGCTTCGTGGTCAGGTCGACGATCGAGACGTCATTCGACGGTCCGTTCGCGGTGTAGGCGGTCTTGCCATCGGGCAGAACGGCCACGCCCCACGGACGCTGTCCGACCGCCATCGATCCGGTGGAGGCGTTGGTCTTCGGGTCGACGAAGAACAGACTGCCGAACGATCCAGTCGTCACGTAGACGACCGATCCGTCCGGGGCGACCGCGATGCCCATCGGCCGCGACTTCGGCGTGTTGCCCTGGCCTTCGAGCTTGATCAGCCGCAGGAACTTGTGCTGCCGGCCGTCGATGACGGCGATCGCCCCGTCGTTCTCGAGCGACACGTAGGCGCGCGAGTTGTCGGGCAGAAAGCCGATCGAGCGCGGACGATGGCCGACGGGGACCTTCTTCAGGACTTTGTTCGTCGCGGTGTCGATGGCATAGATGGCGCCCTCGTCCTCGCTCGTGACGTACACGACTTTGCCGTCGGGTCGAATCGTCACGCCTTCCGGTTCCTCGCCCATCTTGACGGTCGCGACGATCGAGCCCGAATCGAGATCGACGACGCTGACTTGCGCCGCATCTTCGTTGGCGACATACAACCGCTTGCCGTCGGCGCTGATATCGAGCTGCTCCGGATCGTTGCCGGCGTGAATGACGCGCCTGACCTTGTAGGTGTCGGCGTCGACTTCGCCGATGCCGTCGGCGCTGCGATCGGGAGGCGGAAGCTTGCTCTCGTCGGTGCCGGGCGGCGCACTCGGCGATCCGCTCAGGGCGACGTACAGCGTCTTGCCATCCGGGCTGGCTTTGATGCCGCGCGGCCGTTTGCCGAGTGGCGCGGTGACGAGTACCGCCTGCGTGGAGGCGTCGATGACGGAGAGATCGCCCGACGCTTCGTTGGTCACGAAGACGCGAATCTTCGGCGGCGGCGGCGGCGGCACGGGCGCGACCGGCGCCGCTGCCGGCTTCGGCGGCTCGGCCGCCGGCTTCTCCTGGTTGCAAGCACCGGCGGTAATCGCCGCGATCACGAGGAAAGCGCTGGTCCGACTATTCATTTCGCGGATGATATCGCACGATCCGACAAGTCTGTAGCCGGCTCCGCGCTCGCGTCCGGTGCTGTATGATTCGCGTTTTCGGAGCGGCGTGTGCATCTGACTCCTCGCGAAGTCGACAAGCTCCTGATTTTTTCCGCCGGCGAGCTGGCGCGCAAGCGGCGCAGCCGCGGCCTCAAGCTGAATCACCCGGAAGCGGTCGCGCTGATCACGTCGGAGATCCTCGAGCTGATTCGCGACGGCCGCTCGGTCGCCGAGATCATGAGCCTCGGCTCGACGATCCTCGGATCCGATGCGGTGATGGACGGCGTCGCGGAGATGATTCCTGAAATCCAGGTCGAAGGCACGTTCCCGGACGGAACGAAGCTGGTGACAATTCACCAGCCGATCAGATAAATGAACGCCAGCGCCTGCGGCGTAAGTACGCGGCGGGGGTGGGGCCCCGCCGCCAGTGGAAAAAAGTAGACATGAAACCCGGTGAATACATCCTCGCTCCGAATCCAATTGAGCTGAACGCCGGCCGTCCGACGAAGCGGATCGACGTCAGCAACCGCGGCGATCGTCCGATCCAGGTCGGATCGCACTTTCATTTCTTCGAGGTCAACCGCCATCTCGCGTTCGATCGCGCGGCCGCGTACGGCATGCGGCTCAACATCGCGGCCGGCACCGCGGTCCGCTTCGAGCCGGGCGACACGCGCGAGGTGGAGCTCGTCGCCATCGGCGGCGCGCGCGAAATCTTCGGATTGAACCGATTGGTCGAGGGCCGGCTCGACGACGAGCGTGTGCGCGATGCGGCGCTCGAGGCCGCCGCGAAGTTGGTACCGTGAAAATCAGCCGACAGATTTACGCCGATCATTACGGGCCCACCGTCGGCGACCGCATTCGTCTCGCCGACACCGATCTGATCATCGAGATCGAGCGCGACGCGACGACCTACGGCGACGAAGCGAAGTTCGGCGGCGGCAAGGTGATCCGCGACGGCATGGGACAGTCGCCGTCGGCGAGCCGCGGCAGCGGATCGCCCGACCTCGTCATCACCAACGTCGTGATCCTCGACGCGTCGGGAATCCGCAAGGCCGACGTCGGCGTGCGCGACGGCCGGATCGCGGCAATCGGGAAGTCGGGCAACCCCGGTGTGATGGACGGCGTGACCGCCGGTCTCGAGATCAGCGCGTCAACCGAGGTGCTCGCCGGCGAAGGGCACATCCTGACCGCCGGCGCGATCGATTCGCACGTGCACTTCATCTCGCCGAACCAGATCCCCGACGCCTTCTACGCCGGCATCACCACGCTGATTGGCGGCGGCACCGGTCCCGCCACCGGCACGAAGGCGACCACCTGCACGCCGGGCCCGTGGAACATCCGGCGGATGTACGAATCGGCGGAAGCCTTTCCGCTGAACTTTGGGTTTCTCGGCAAGGGCAACGCGTCGGCGCCGGATGCCCTCCGCGAGCAGATTCGCGCCGGCGCGCTCGGCCTGAAGCTGCACGAGGACTGGGGCACGACGCCTGCTGCCATCGATCAGTGCCTCTCGGTCGCCGACGAATTCGACGTCCAGGTCGCGATTCACACCGACACGCTGAACGAAGCGGGGTTCGTCGAAGACACGATCGCCGCGATCGGCGGACGGACGATTCACACCTATCACACCGAAGGCGCGGGCGGCGGCCACGCGCCCGACATCATCCGCATGTGCGGCGAGCCCAACGTCCTGCCCTCGTCGACGAATCCGACGATGCCATTCACGCGGAACACGCTCGATGAGCATCTCGACATGTTGATGGTCTGCCATCATCTGTCGCCGAGCGTGCCCGAGGACGTCGCGTTCGCCGACTCGCGCATCCGGCCCGAGACGATCGCCGCCGAGGACGTGCTGCACGATCTCGGCGCCTTCAGCATGATGTCGTCCGACTCGCAGGCGATGGGGCGGATCGGCGAGGTCATCTGCCGCACGTGGCAGACGGCGGACAAGATGAAGCGCCAGCGCGGGCCGCTGCCGGGCGAGAAGAGCGGCAGCGACAACCTGCGCGTCCGCCGCTACGTCGCCAAGTACACGATCAATCCGGCGATCACACATGGGATCGCCTCGGAGGTCGGATCGATCGAGGTCGGCAAGCTCGCCGATCTCGTGCTGTGGAAGCCGGCGTTCTTCGGCGTGAAGCCGGAGGTGATCATCAAAGGCGGGTTCATCGCGGGCGCGATGATGGGCGACGGCAACGCGTCGATTCCGACGCCGCAGCCGGTGATCGCGCGGCCGATGTTCGGCGCCTACGGCGGCGCGCGGCGCGCGTGCGCGGTGCACTTCGTCAGCCGCGCCGGCGTCGAGTCGGGCGCGCTCAACGGGCTCGCGCGGCCGCTGGTCGCGGTCCGCGGATGCCGGACGCTCGGGAAAAAGGATCTGGTGCTGAACGACGCGCTGCCGAAGATTGACGTCAATCCGGAAACCTACGAGGTCCGCGCGGACGGTCAGCTGCTGACGTCCGAGCCGGCAGATGTCCTGCCGCTCGCGCAACGGTATTTTCTGTTCTAGCCGGCCTGAAGGCCTGCGCTACCGCCGATTGCTGTCACCCACGGCTGTAGCGCAGCCCTTCAGGGCCGTCGTGGTGAAAGCGTGTTCGTTGTCGAGCGTGTGTATCGCGAAACCGAACTGGCCGATGCGTCGCGTGACTACGCACGAGACACCGTCACGCTCGGCTGGGAAGACCGCACGCACGTACACGGCCGGCGGCGCACCGACGGCGGCGTCGAGTTCGGCACGTCGCTGCCCCGCGGCACGGTCCTGCGCGCCGGGGACTGCTTCGTGATAGACGAAGCGCGCCTGATCGTGGCCGTCGTCGAACAACCGGAGCCGGTGTTCGTCGTCGAACCGCGGTCGGCGCCGGAGTGGGCGTTATTCGCGTATCACATCGGCAACCGGCACCAGCCGGTGATGATCACCGATCGCGCGCTGGTGTGCCTCGACGTCCCCGGCGTCGAGCCGCTGCTGCAGCAGCACCAGATGCCCTACACGCGCGCGATGCTGCCATTCACCCCGGCGGCGACCGTCGCCGCGCATCATCATTAGTCTCGTGAAGCTCGAGCTCCTGCATCTCTGCGACAGTCTGTTCCCTGTCGGGAGCTTCGCATACTCAGATGGGCTCGAAGCCGCGGTCGATGCACGTGGGGGCGGACCCGCGTGTCAGGGCAGGCACATGGGTCGGCCCCTACGAACGGTCGCCGCGATCGATGCCTTACGCGAGTGGATGAACGTCGTGCTCGACGAGAGCATCGGCCGGCTCGAAGGACCGGCGGTATGGCGTGCGCGGCGCGGTTTTGTGGAACGCGATTGGGAATCGGTCATCGCGCTCGATGAAGAGCTGACGGCGCTGCGTCCCGCGTCGAGCGCGCGCCGGTCGAGCCGCGCGATGGGGTTGCGTCTCCTGACGACATGGCAGTCGCTGCATCCGGATCCGTGTCTGGCGCACGCGCTGCAGCTCGCCGCGCGCGGCGCGATCGGGCCGACCCTGCCGATCGCGTTCGCCGGCGCCTGCGCATGTGGCGACGCCGAACCGCGAGATGCCGTGGAAGCGTTTGCGTACACGCGGCTCGCCGCGACCGTTTCCGCCGCGATGCGGCTGATGCCGGTCGGTCAGACCGAAGCGCACGCGCTCCTGGCGCGCACGCTCGCGCACGTGCCGGCTGTCGTCGACGCGATCGCCGCGCGCGACGCGGCGCCGGAATCATTCACGCCGGCGATGGATCTGGCGGCGATGTCACAGCAGTATCTGCATTCGAGGTTGTTTCGATCATGAATAGTCCGCGGCGCGCTGTGGCCGCAGGCGCTGCTGTCCAGATCTGAAAAGCACCAATGACGCGATCAACCCCCTTGCGGATTGGGATTGGTGGACCGGTCGGGTCCGGGAAAACGGCGCTCGTTGATGCGTTGTGCAAGACGATGCGCGACCGCTACCGGCTCGGCGTGATCACCAACGACATCTTCACGCGCGAGGACATGGAGTTCCTGGTCAGGAGCGAGGCGCTGACGCCGGATCGCATCATCGGCGTCCAGACCGGCGGCTGCCCGCACACCGCGATCCGCGAGGATGCGTCGATGAACTTCGATGCGCTCGACGAGATGACGTCGCGGCATCCCGACCTCGACATCATCTTCCTCGAGAGCGGCGGCGACAATCTCGCCGCCAGCTTCAGCCCGGAGCTCGTCGACGCCTCCATCTACGTGATCGACGTCTCCGGCGGCGACAAGATCCCGCGCAAAGGCGGTCCCGGCGTCACCAGATCCGACCTGCTGGTGATCAACAAGATCGATCTCGCGCCGCACGTCGGCGCGAGTCTCGACGTCATGGCGCGAGATTCGAAAGCGATGCGCGGCGACAAGCCGTTCGTGTTCACGAACCTCAAGCGCGGCGATGGTCTGCGGGACGTGATCGGATGGATTCAGCGGGATCTGTTGTACGAGTAGTCGGCGGCCACGAGCGGGCCGTCCGAGCGCTGGACGATCGCAAGCCGGCGGCGATCGGTCGCGATGCGCGGCTCGAGCTCGTCTTCGAACGGCGAGGCGCGAGGACGATCATCGCGCACGCATACGCGGAGCCGCCGTTTCGTATCGGTCACTCGTTCGCGATCGACGATGCCGCGTACGTGATCGTGGTCTGCGCCGGGCCGGGCGTATTTGCCGGCGATACGCTGCGCCAGTCGATCCGCGTCGCGCCCGGCGCCCGAGTCGTCCTGACCTCGCAGTCGGCGCTGCAGGTCCACCCCGCCCCCGGTGCGGTCAGACCCGAGTCAGACTCGCGGTCAGACCACGGTCAGACCACGGTCAGACCGCGGTCAGACCACGGTCAGACCGCGGTCAGACCTCATGGGGCGGCGGTCGTGCGGCACACCTACGACGTCGACGATGACGGCGAGCTGCACTGTCACTGGGATCCGGTGATTCCGTTCGCCGATGCCGCACTCGTTCAGGAGTTCGATCTGACCCTTCATGCCAGCGCGCGCCTCTACTGGAGCGATGCGCTGATGTCAGGTCGCGCGAGCCGCGGCGAAGCGTGGCGCTTTCGCGAGCTCGCGCACACGCTGCGATTGCGCGTCGACGGCGCGCTGAAATATCTCGAGCGCTATCGTCTGTCGCCCGGCGACGGGCCGCTGCCGCGCCGCTGGGTCGCCGACGATGCCAACTACTTCGCGACCACGCTCGTCCACCACGAGCGTGCGACCGCCGACGAGTCCGAAGCACTGCATCGCCATCTGGAAATGATGAACGGCGTACGCGCCGCTGTCGATCTCCTCGAGCCGCGGCTGATCGGCGCGCGCATCATGGCCTCGAACGGCGCCGCCTTTGCCGCAGCTCGAGCGGCGATCCGCGCGTCGCTGCTCGACTCGGTTTTTCAGAAGGCCGCCCTCGCCGGACGGAAGTAAACTAGCGATTCGATGCTCGGTACTTTCTGGTTCCTTATCGCTTTCGTAATCGCCCACGCCGATGTGGCCGGCAACTGGCGCGTCGAATTCGTCGTCCCGACCGGCGAGCTGGCCGTCACCATGACGATCAACCAGGACGGCGCCAAGCTCACCGGCCGCGTCGTCAACGAGGACGGCGAGTTTCCGCTCGAAGGGACCGTCGCGGACGATGAGGTCACGGTCACGTGGACCGTGCCCGAGCAGGGCGCCACGATGCAAATCACCATGAAAGGGAAGATCAAGGGTGAGTACATCACTGGCACGGCGCGGCTCGGCAATGTCGGCGAGGGGTCGCTCGAGGCCCGCCGCGTCAGTCGGAACCCGTAGTAACATCGGCCGTTCCCTCGGCGTGTCTCAGCGTACAGGTCGACGCACCTCTTTCAGGAGCCGATTTTCATGACTCGCACGAGTCTCGTTCTGGCGGCGCTGCTCTTTGCCGCCTCCGCATCTGCGCAGACCTCCGTCGCCGGCGACTGGAGCCTGACGATTCAGTCGCCGACCGGCACGCGCACCGTTCCGCTGACGCTCAAGCAGGACGGCGAAAAAATCACCGGCATGTTCAAGGGACCGCAGGGCGAGTTGCCGGTGGAAGGGACGCTCGTCGGCAACGAGCTCAAGTTCGCATTCGCGATTCCCATCCAGGGGCAGTCGCTCGACATCTCGATGACCGGCAAGGTCGAGGGCGAAGCGGTGAACGGCACCGCGCAATTCGGCGGCTTCGGTGAAGGTCCGTTCAGCATGAAGCGGCCGGAGAAAGTCGTCGAGGCGGCGATTCCGACGACGACCGAACCGCCGACCGCGGATCCGGCGGCGGCGCCGACGACCGGACTGGGCGCCGCAGGCAAGTGGGACGTCACGATCAAGACGCCGGGCGGCGATTTCCCGGCGACGGCGAACTTCGCCGAAGACGGCGGGAAACTCACCGGCACGTTCGGGAGTCAAATGGGTGAGGTGCCGGTCACCGGCACGGTCGAAGGTAAAGCGCTCAAGCTGACGATGATTGCCAAGACGCCGCAAGGCGATCTCACTGTCGAACTGAGCGGCGACATTGACGGCGATTCCATCGTCAACGGCAAGGCGGAGATCGCCGGCATGGGACAAATGGAATGGACCGCCAAGCGCGCCAAGCAGTAACCCGCCACGCCCTGACCGTTGTCGCGGTCGTCGCCGGCGCACTCGTCGCCGCGCCCGTCGCGCAGACCAGCATCAAGCTGGCGACGGTGGTGCCGCAGAACTCGGTCTGGGACAAGAACCTCAAGCAGATGGGCGAGGAGTGGAAGCAGGCCAGCGGCGGCCGCTTCGAGGTCACCGTCTACGCCGGCGGGACGCAGGGCGACGAGCCGACGGTGATCCGCAAGATGCGCCTCGACGCGTTGCAGGCCGCGGCGCTCACCAACGTCGGGCTCGGCATGATTGACTCGGCGTTCAACGTCTTCAACGTGCCGTTCTTCTTCGAGTCGTACGACGAGCTGAACTACGTCATCGAGAAGATGACGCCGACGCTGCGCAAGCGCTCGGAAGCGAAAGGCTTCGTGCTGCTCAACTGGGGCCACGGCGGCTGGACGCAGGTCTTCACGAAAAAGCCGGTGACGACAGTTGCCGAGATGAAGCAGGTGAAGCTGTGGACCTCCGCCGGCAACGATCGCATGGTGCAGTGGTTCAAGGCGAACGGCTTCGATCCGCGCGCGATGGCGATGACCGACATCACCACCGGCCTCACGACCGGCATGATCGACGGGCTGCCGACGACCCCGCTCGCGGCGTCGCTGTTTCAGTGGTACCGCCAGACGCCGTACATGCTCGAGCTCGGTCTCGCGCCAATCGTCGGCGCCGGCGTGGTCACCACCAAAGCATGGAAGGCGATTCCGGACGCGGACAAGCAGACGCTGCTCACCGCCGCCGCCGGCGTCGAGAAGCGGCTGCAGACGGAAGTGCCGAAGCAGGACGAGAACGCCGTCGCCGCGATGGTGAAGGCCGGACTGACCATCACCAAAGCGGAAGGTCCCGAATGGCGCACGCAGCTCGATAATCTGGCGAAGACGATGCGCGGCGAGCAGGTGCCGCCGGAGATCTTCGATCTGGCCTCCAAGGCCCGCGACGAATACCGCAAGAACAAGAAGCCCGCCACGCCCAAGTGAAGCGCGCGCTCGTCCGGTTCGAGGACCTGGTCGCGTCGTGTGCGCTGCTGGTGATGGTCCTGCTGCCGCTCAGCGAAATCGTCGCGCGCCGCTTCTTCGGCCGCGGTATTCCCGGATCCGGTCCGATCGTTCAACACCTCACGCTGTGGGTCGGCTTTCTCGGCGCGGCGATCGCGGCGCGCGAAGGAAAGCTGCTCGCGCTCGCGACCGGCACCTTCCTCAAAGGCGCGTGGCGGCGCGCAGCGGACATCCTCGCCGCCGCCTACGGCGCGTGCACATCCGTCGTCCTGGCATTCGGCGGCTGGCAGATGGCGATGATCGAGCGCGAGTCCGGCACCCAAATCGGCGCCGGGATTCCTGCGTGGGTCACGCAGCTCGTCCTGCCGATCTCCTTCACGCTGATCGCGCTGCGCCTTGTCTGGCGAGTCGGCCACGCCACGCTTCCCGAAGAGTTGCTCGCGACGCGACGCACACGCTGGACCGATCGCGCGCTCGCGGCGGTCGGCATCGTGGCCGGCGTGCTGTTCGCGCAGATGCCGTCCCTTCTCGAAGCGCCGATCCTCTGGCCGGCGGCGATCGTCATCGTCACGTCCGCCTTCCTCGGCACGCCGCTCTTCGCGATTCTCGGCGGCACCGCCGCGCTCCTCTTCATGCACGACGGCGTGACGCCGGCCACGATTCTGGTGGAGACCTATCGGCTGAGCGTATCGCCGACGTTGCCGGCGATTCCGCTCTTCACGCTCGCCGGCTTCCTGCTCGCTGAAGGCCACGCCGCCGAGCGCCTGCTGCGCGTGTTCCGCGCCTTCTTCGGCTGGATTCCGGGCGGCACCGCGGTCGTCTGCGCCGTGCTCTGCTCGTTTTTCACGATCTTCAGCGGCGGGTCGGGCGTCACGATCCTCGCGCTCGGCGGCGTGCTCTTTCCGGCGCTGTTGAAGGACGGATACCGCGACCGTTTCGCCCTCGGACTCATGACCGCGTCCGGGTCGCTCGGACTCCTGCTGCCGCCGGCGCTGCCGCTGATTCTCTACGC
>DAIUKO010000164.1:0-5118 GCA_036848175.1 Vicinamibacterales bacterium
GTCAGCGACGACGACGACGACGATAAGTAAAGCGCGTTCGCTTCCCGTACGCCGCCGGACGATCTGGCCCCGGCGGCGTACGGGCGATTTCAAAATCCTCTTCACCGAAGCCCAGCCTCAATTCGCACGCCAGAGATTTGGACTCGCATTCAAATCGATGAAGGAGCTGTCGATTCTCTAATGATGTGCACGATTTTCTAGCGCGCCGGCCGCGTCGGCCATTGCAGGCTCACGTCACTCCGACATAATCTTTCCCGCCGCTACCCGACGGCATTCATGCGTTAGCCAACCTGGATCCCCGGTGCCCATGATCCTGCTCGAATTCGGCTCTCTCTCACGTCGCGAAAACCACTGCGGAAAAGGAGACATTCATGATCAGTAACGTGACGCGACGCGCTCTCACTGCCTCGTTGGTCGCTATCGCGGCTGGCTCGATCGTCATCGTCGTACGCGCTTCGCAGGACGCTCCGGCGGCGCAGGCGGCCGCGGTGGCCGGAGCATCGCGATTCACGCGCGTGCCTCTTCAGGGACCGCTGACGACCAGCGTGCTGCCCCGTGTCCTCGATCAAACGGTGGTCAAGGTCGTCGCGATTCTGGCCGGCGATTCAGTGGCTCAACAGCAGGAGATTTCGGGCCGCAGGTTGACGCGGCAGGAGAAGAACGCGATCAAAGCGCAGCGCGGCGCGGAGCAGGCGGCGGTCATGAGCAGCCTGCAGTCCGCGGGCGGCCGCGTCGTCAATACGTTTCAGAGTGCGCTCAACGGCGTCAAGGTGGCGATTCCGCGCAATCGCATCGAGGAGCTCCGCCAGATTCCCGGCGTCGTCGACGTCAGGCCGGTCGGCGTCTACAAGATCGAGAACGTGGTCAGCGTTCCACGCCTTCAGGCGCCGGCTGCCTGGTCCGGTGCGTTGGGCGTGCGCGGGGAAGGCATCAAGGTCGCGATCATCGACACTGGCATCGACTACACGCACGCCAACTTCGGCGGCCCCGGCACGCCGGCCGCGTACGACGTGGCGCACATGCACGAGAAGGAACCCGCCGACCCAGCGTTGTTCGGCCCGAACGCGCCGAAGGTGAAGGGCGGCACCGATCTCGTCGGAGATAACTACGACGCCGGGGATCCGGCCAAGTCCACGCCGGTCCCTGATCCCAATCCGCTCGACTGCAACGGACACGGCTCGCATGTCGCGGGCAGCGCGGCCGGCTTCGGTGTGACCGCGCAGGGCACGACGTTCAATGGTCCGTACGATCAGACCACGCACACGAACTTCGCGTTCACGATCGGGCCGGGCGTCGCGCCGAAGGCGGATCTCTATGCCGTGCGAGTGTTCGGCTGCGAAGGCTCGACGGACGTCGTCACCGAAGCGATCGAGTGGGCTGTGGACAACGACATGGACGTCGTCAACATGTCGCTTGGTGCGGATTTCGGCACGGGGGATTCGGCCGACTCCCTCGCCGCCGATGCCGCTGTGAAGGCCGGCGTCGTCGTCGTATCCGCAGCTGGCAACGCGGGTGACATTCACTACATCCTCGGTTCGCCGGGCGCCGCTGCCAGAGGCATCGCGGTCGCCGCGAGCGCGAAGGAAGCGTTCGATCCGACTGTCAACATGGCGCTGCCCGCGACGCCGACCGCTGCCGCGAAGACCATTCAGGCGCTCAACGCGAACGGCGCCGCGTTCAGCCCTGGTTCGTTACAGGTGAAGGTGCTTCGCAATCCGAACGGTTCTGTGAGTCTCGGCTGCAAACCGGCGGAATATGTCGCCGCTGGCGTCACCGGCAAGCTCGTCGT
The DNA here is from genome assembly GCA_036848175.1 of Vicinamibacterales bacterium. Classification (GTDB taxonomy): domain Bacteria; phylum Acidobacteriota; class Vicinamibacteria; order Vicinamibacterales; family CAVVIG01; genus QHWF01. The sequence continues at coordinate 1,790 of DAIUKO010000164.1, forward strand.
CACGCAGCGCGGTACGTGCGCTCGCGTGGCGCGCGCGATCTTCGGCCAGCAGGCCGGCGCGGCGGCTGTTGTGATGATCAACAACGCGAGTTCGCTGCCGCCGTTCGAAGGTCCGATCACGCAGAATCCGGATACCGGTGAATCATTCGTCGTGACCATTCCGTTTTACGGCGTTCGGGGCACCGTCGGGAATCCGAACTCCGACGGCTCCGCGCTCGTGCGGCGTGACGGACTATCAATTTCGCTGACGGAGGGCACGCCGATCCCGACCGGCCTCGCGCCGTTCACCTCGGGTGGGCCGCGCACGCCGGACTCGCTGCTCAAGCCGGACATCACTGCGCCCGGCGTGGCCGTGATCTCTACGCTCGTCGGCTCCGGAAACCAAGGGGTTGCGGAGTCGGGCACGTCGATGGCGACGCCACACATCGCGGGCATGGCGGCGCTCGTGATCCAGGCGCACCCGAAATGGAAGCCCGCTGCCGTCAAAGCGGCGATCATCAACAGCGGCAGTCCGGCTGGACTTGCGGACTATCAAACCCGTCGTGCCGGCTCGGGCTTCGCCAACGCGGCTGCAGCCGTGGGCACGATGGCGTACGCGTTCGCCGACAAGGACGAAACGACGGTCAACTTCGGGTTCGAGCAGTTCTCGACCGACTTCGTGAAGACCCGGACCATCCACGTGAAGAACGACGGCCCCGAGGCCAGCTTCGACGTGGCCATCGAACGGAAGCAAGGATCGCCCCATGCCGTCTCAGTCAATCCGACGCACATCACTGTTCCGAAGAACGGCATGGCCACGGTGGAGCTCACGTTGACGGTGCCGGCTGCCACCGCTGGCGGTTCGCTCGCCAACCCTCCGGCAGACTTCGATGCCTTCCATGACGTGGCCGGGCTCGTGGCCTTCACGCCTTCGTCGATGTCCAACCGCGGCATCTCCCTGCGTGTTCCGTACTACCTGGTACCGCGGCCCTCGTCAAACGTCAACACGGACCTGTTGCTGAAGCGTCGCCAGACGAACGGTCTGGCCATCGTCCAGAACCAGAACGGTGCCATCACCGGCACCGCTGATTTCTATGCGTGGGGACTCGAGAGCAAGAACGACAAGCTGGGACGGTTCGATCTGCGAGCCGCAGGAGTGCAGTCGTTCCCCGACGGCACAGATGCGGTGGTCGTGTTCGCGATCAACACGTTCAGGGGTTGGTCAACCCCCGAGCAGCAGGAATTCGATATTCCTGTTGACGTGAACGGTGACGGTAACCCAGATTTCGTCGTCTTCAACGTCGACCTCGGTCTGCTCACGGCCGGCGTATTCAACGGTCAGGAGATCGCGGCGATCTTCAACGTCGCCACAGGCGATCTCGTCGCCGACTTCTTCGCCATAGCCGCGACCAACAGCAGCACGATTCTTCTGCCGGTAGTGGCGTCGGACATCGGCATTACGGCCGCCAACCCGCGTCTGAGTTACACCGTCTTCGGATTCGACTTGCTCAGCAACGATCAAGACCAGTTCGAAGAGGCGGCGTCGTTCAACGCTTTCAACAGTGCGATCAGCACCGGGCAATTCGCCGTCGTGGACCCCGGTGACGTCGTGGGAGTGCCGGTAACGGTCAACCCAGCCGAGGCGGCGATCACGCCAGCCCGTGGACTGATGATCGTCACGCAAGATAACAAGAACGGACCAAAGGAAGCTGACCTGATCAAGGTACGCCAGTAAGTCGAGCCGGCGTCGCTCGATTCTCCTGAATAATCGAGGTGCCGTGCGAACCTTCACGGTTCGCACGGCGCCGCGCCGTCACGAAGTATCCTACCGGGGCTTGTTCCGATTAAATCCAGTCGAACCACAACAAACGATTCGCGTGCGCCGAGTCGATCGCTTCATTCGTAGCGTTGCGCCGTCGGTTGCGATCGCGGCGGCCATCGCCGCCTTCGTCGTCGGCGTTCGCTGGGGGACCGATGCGGCGGGTGGTTCGGACTCGTCCTGCTACTTGAACGAGGCGCGCCTTTTCTCGCACTTCACGACGCACATCGAGCAGCCGCTCGCATCAGTGGCGCCGTGGCCGCGCGCGGCGTGGACGTTCACGCCGGCCGGACATCTGCCGTCTCCTTCGCACGCCAATGCGATCGTCCCGATGTGTCCGCCGGGTCTGCCGATCGTCATGGCGCCGATGCGATGGATCCACGCCGAGTTGATCGTCGTGCCGCTCTTTGGCGCGCTGGCCGTGTGGCTGACGTTCGTGCTCGGCCGGCACATCGCCGACGAGCCGACCGGCGCCGCGTCAGCGGTTCTGCTCGCCTGCAGTCCGATCTTCCTCTATCAGATCGTGCAGCCGATGACCGACGTCCCCGCGGCCGCGTGGTGGCTGCTCGTCGTCGTGCTCGCGATCGGCGACGAACCGCGTCCGTTTGCTGCCGGCCTCGCAGCGTCGATGGCGATTCTCACGCGTCCGAATCTTCTGCCACTTGCGCTCGTCGTCGGTGTCTATCTCGCCAACCGATCGGTCTTACGGTTTTTCGCCGGATTGATTCCCGGCGGCGTGGTCCTCGCGCTGCTCAACTGGCGCATGTACGGATCGCCGGTGGCGAGCGGTTACGGATCCGCCGGCGATCTGTTTCAACTGGCAAACGCCGCGCCGAATCTCGACCGCTACGTGCGTTGGCTGTCGCAGACGCACACGCCAATCCTCGCGCTCGCCTTCGCGGCGCCGTTCGTTGTCGCGCGCCGGGCGGAGGCGTGGGTCGCGCTCGCGCTCGCCGTCGGGACGGTTCTGTTGTACCTCCCGTACCGCGTGTTCGACGACTGGTGGTACATCCGCTTTCTACTGCCGGCGATCCCGTTTCTGATCGTGTTGAGCGTTGCAACCGTCTCGCGTGTTGCCGAGGCGATCGGCCGCACGGCACGCGCAAACCGTGGAGCAGTTCCGTCATCGGCGCTGTCCACGGTCGTCCTGGTTGTCATCGCAAGCGTACTCGGCGTCTGGTGGGTAGGGATCGCGCGCCAGCGGCATGCCTTCGACCTTCGAGCATGGGAGCGCCACTTTGTCGACGCCGGCCGGTTCGCGCGCGACAAGCTGCCACCGAATGCCGCCGTCGTGACCGTGAAGCACAGCGGCAGCGTGCACTACTACTCGCAGCGGCCGACCATCGCATGGGACACGCTCGATCCAGCCTCGCTCGATCGCGCGCTCGACTTCCTGCGTGAGCGTGGCCTGGTGCCGATGCTGCTCATCGATGCGGAGGAAGAAGCGCCGTTCCGCGCGAGATTCGCCGGCGCGAGCGTGATTGGCGGACTCGACTGGCCGCCAGTTGCACGCGTCGCGCGGACCGTTCAC
>DAIUKO010000164.1:5218-16165 GCA_036848175.1 Vicinamibacterales bacterium
GTGGTCGTTGTCCTTGTCGTCGTCATCGTCGGCAACGACCTTGACCCACGCCATCATGCCGTCCTGAAAATGCGGACGCACGTTGCAGATGACCAGGTACATCCCGGGTGCGCTGAATCCCACTGACTCGGAGCGGTTCTGAACGCCCGAGCGGTCGGCGCGTGCCGCGGGAACGGTGTTGTTGGGCACGCCTGCTGCGTTGACTGGAGGAATCCCGGCGTACATGAGGTTTTCCATATCGTTGATGAACAGCGCGGTAGGGTCGTGTGCGGCGATGTACGCGTTGATGTCGTCCGGAGTCGTGCCTGGCTTGTACACGAAGATCTGATGCATGCCTCCCACGATGAAGTTCACCACACCCGGCACAACGTCCAGGGGATCGGCCGCGAGCTTGACTCTGACGGTCGTGACTCCAGGCAGAATGTGATGATTGGGCTTGCCGTTCGGCGGTGGCAGTGCCGTGTTGATACCGGTTCCGAACGAAAGCGTAACACTCTGCGGTACGTCGTTGTTCTTGCCTTTGTCGTCGTCGCTCGCCTTGAGGCGCTGGCCGCTGGCGGCGATTGCCAGGACTGTCATCGTGAGAACCGCTGATTTCCAACCACTCATTGTCGAACTCCCTTCACTCGTTCCCCTGAATGGGGGACATGTTTTCTAAACGCGCGTGCGCATCTCACCACGGAGACACGCACACCCGTTGAAGAGGAAATTGCCGGACCTCCATCTTCTCGGCTGGATCGTCAGGCACGATCCGAATGCCGACTTTGCGTCATCTGCTGATGGGGCTGCGAGGTACTGGCGTGCCTTGAGGAGTCGCCGTCGCCGACCAGCGTCAGGGATTGTACAGGAAGAGGCGTAATTAATCCGGAAAAACGGTTCAGCCGACCGGAGGCGCGATCGCGCGCGGTGGAGCGCGCATGTGGGCGAGTCGCTTATCATGACGATGATCCCGAGAAGCGTAAGGCGCGACGAGAGTCAAGAATGATGGGCCCCCGCAGAGTCATCGTCGGCATCACCGGCGCGACCGGCATCGCGATCGGCGTCCGTGTGCTGGAGATGCTGCGCGACAGCGGCGTCGAATCGCATCTCGTGATGAGCCGATGGGGCGCGCGCACGCTGCTGCACGAGACGGCGTATTCAGTGAAGGAAGTCGAGGCGCTGGCGACGCGCGTCTATCGCGTCACCGATCAGGGCGCGCCGATTTCGAGCGGATCGTTCGTGACGCTCGGAATGGTCATCGTTCCGTGCAGCATGCGCACGCTGGCCGCGATCGCGCACGGTCTCGGCGACAATCTGATTCACCGCGCAGCTGACGTAATCCTGAAGGAGCGGCGGCGTCTGGTCCTGGCCGTTCGCGAAACGCCGCTCAGCGAGATTCACCTCGAGAACATGCTGAAGCTGTCGCGTATGGGCGTGGTGATCGCGCCGCCAATGCCCGCCTTCTACACGAAGCCGCGAACGGTCGACGATCTCGTCAGCTACTCAGCCGCGCGCCTGCTCGATCAACTGGACATTCATCTCGATATCCGCAACCGGTGGACCGGAATGCGCGAGGCGGGCGGCACACGCTGATCCTAGTGCTCTGCGAACTCAGGTAGATAACGTACAAGCCCGCGCACGCCGTCGAGCGATCCGCTGCGCAGTTCCACGACCATGAACACGTTCGCCGGAACCGGATACTCGCACTCGAGCCCTTTGGTGGACCCAGGGACGAACCCAAACCGCGGGTAGTACTCCGGATGGCCAACGACGACGACGATGTCGTAGCCGGATGCGCGGCACGCGTCGAGACCAGCATTCACGAGTCGAGAACCGATGCCGCGCCGCTGGTACTCCGGCAGCACGGCCATCGGCGCCAGACCGGCCGCGCGGATCGCCGACGTCGATCCTTCGATTCGAACCGGCGTGAAGAGAATGTGGCCGACGACGCGATCGCCGTCGGCCGCGACGAGTGAGATCGCGTCGGGCGCGGCGCGCACCGCATCCACGATCGCGGCTTCGTCCGGACCGTCGAACGCGCGTTGATTGACGGTGCGGACGTGGTCGGCGTCCCGAAACTGTTCCGGCCGAATCGTGATGCCGCTCAACTGCCGACCATCCGGCGGCTGGGCGCTACCGGCCGGCTTCGCCGCGCGAAGATCAGATAGACCGGAAGTCCGGCGAGGATGATCAGAACGCCCGCGCCCGACACGCGCGGATCGCCGATGAGGGCGTTGCCGACGATCAAAAAGCTCACCAGCGCGAAGACGCCTGGCACGACGGGATAGCCGACTGCGGTGAACCGTCGCGGCGCGTCGGGTTCGCGCGCGCGGAGGACGAAGAGCGCCGACACCGCCACGCCGGCAAAGAGAATGACGGCGAAACCGGTGTAGCGAATCAACGCGTCGGCGCCGCCCGACAGCACCAGGATGGTGCTCCAGATCGACTGGGCGACGATCGACTGCGCCGGCGTTCGAAAGCGCGGATGCACCTGCGCGGCCGGAGCGAAGAACACGCCGTCGCGCGCCATCGCGTAGTAGACACGCGGACCGGCGATGGTCATCGCGCTGATGCTGGCCGCGAGGCTCACGAGCGAGACGATGCCCATGATGTCGCCGGCGCGCGCCCCCAGCAGCCGGTCGGCGACGACGTCGAGCACGCTGCCGCGAACGGCCGCCAGCTGATCGATCGGCAGCACGTAGAGATACAGCACGTTCAGGAACACGTAGATCGCGATCACCGCCGCGGTGCCGATCGCGAGCGCAAGCGGCAGGTTGCGCGTCGGATCGCGAATCTCTTCCGCCACGTAGCTCGCCGCGTTCCACCCGGTGTAGGCAAACATCACCGGGACCATCGCCAGCAGCCACGAGGTCATCGCCACCGGTCCGGCTGAGGCCGTGAGGTTGGACGTCGATCCAGTCCCGAATGAGAAACCGATGGCGATGAACGCGACGAGCGCGCTGACCTTGAGCGCCGCGAGCACGTTGCCGACGACGCGGCCGGGACCGATGCCGCGAACGTGGATCGCAGCCATCAGCGCGATGACGACGATGGCCACGAGGGCCTGACGCGAGACGGTCAATGGCACCCACGGCAGTGGCACGACGAGAAGCGGCGTGTTGTTCGACGCACCCGGCACGAAGCGGCCGAGATAGAAGGCGAAGATCACCGCGTTCGACGCGATCGCGCCGGAAAATCCGGCGACGAACGACGTCCACCCGGTGAGGAACGCGGCGCCGCGTCCGAACGCCGCGTCGAGATAGACGTACTCGCCGCCCGCTCTGGGACGCATCACGGCGAGCTCGGCGTAGGCCATCGCGCCGGCGAACGCGAGCGCGCCGCCGGCGATCCAGGTGGCGAGAAACAGCCACGGACTCGGCACGTTCGCGGCGATGCCCGGCGAGAAAAACAGAATCCCGCCGCCGATGACGTTGGAAATGATGATGGCCGCCGCGTCGAGCGGGCCGAGGCGGCGCGCCAGCGAATTGGGGATCGCGGGGATCACGCCGCCCGATTATATCGAGGCTTACGCGTGTGAGTTGCGGAGGCCGCGGATGAAGAAGTCAGCGAAGAGATCGGCGATCTGCTGAGATGTGGCGGCGCCTTCGGGATTGAACCAGCGCGGGATCCAGTTCACCGCGCCGAACATCGCAAACGCGAGGAGCTTCGGGTCGCCGGCGCCGAAGTGGCCCTCGGCGATTCCATCCTCGAGCACCTGCCGCACGCCGCGCTCGAAGCGATCGCGCCGCGCGATCACCGCCTTGAGGTGCGCCGGCGTCAACGCCTCGAGATCGAGCAGCAGCGCCGTGCCGTGCAGCTCGTCGAGGATCGTGTGGACGAAGGCGGCGACCAGGCGCCGCAGCTTCTCGTCCGCCTGCACGCCGCTCTGCTCGACGTCGTCGAGCAGCTGCATCAGACGATCGAGCGAGTACTGATGGCAGGCGAACAGAATCTCTTCCTTGTTGCGGAAGTAGTAATAAAGGTTGCCCTTCTTCATGTGCAGCGCGGCGGCGATCTCCTCGACCGTCGCGCCGTGATAGCCGAGCTTGCGAAAGGCTTTGGCCGCGGCTTTGAGAATGTCGATGCGCGTCGAGCTGCTCGCGCCGCCGTTGCGCGCGCGGCTGCGGCGGCGGCGAAGCGGCGCGGCGCGCGAGATCGCGGTTGACTTGGCTGTGAGCACGGCCCTAAGATCCTAGTTTGAACAAGCGTTCAATTTCAAGCATGGAGCGTGATGTGGCAACCACGGACTCAGCCGTCACCGCCGACGCGCAGACCACGCCCGTTCCCGAATTCGTCGACTATCAGACCGACCCCTCCCGCTACAAACACTGGCGCGTCTCCTACGACGGACCGGTCGCGACGATCACGATGGACGTGAATGAAGACGGCGGCCTGCGGCCCGGTTACAAACTGAAGCTCAACTCCTACGACCTCGGCGTCGACATCGAGCTGCACGACCTGCTGCAGCGGATCCGCTTCGAGCACCCGGACATCCGATCGGTCGTCATCACCAGCGCGCGCAACCGCGTCTTCTGTTCCGGCGCGAACATCTACATGCTCGGCCAGTCGAGCCACGCGTGGAAGGTCAACTTCTGCAAGTTCACCAACGAGACGCGCAACGGGATCGAGGACGCGAGCCGCCATTCGGGACTGAAGTTCATCGCGGCGCTCAACGGGACCACGGCCGGCGGCGGCTACGAGCTCGCGCTCGCGACCGACGAAATCGTCCTGGTGGACGATCGGTCCTCTGCGGTCAGCCTGCCTGAAGTTCCGCTGCTCGGCGTGTTGCCGGGCACCGGCGGCCTGACGCGCATCATCGACAAACGAAGGGTCCGCCGCGATCATGCGGATCTGTTCTGCACCAACCCCGATGGGGTGCGCGGCGCGCGCGCGAAGGAGTGGCGCCTGGTCGATGCCGTCGTGCGGACGCAGGAATTCGGCGAGTACGTGAAGGCGCGTGCGGCGAAGCTCGCCGAAGGCAGCGATCGACCCTCGGACGCGAAAGGCATCGCTCTCACTCCGCTGACGCGGAGCAGAGACGACGCCGGTCTCCATTACCAGTACGTCGACGTGCAATTCGATCGGCCGGCGCGGACCGCGACGTTCGTCGTTCGCGCGCCGGAGTCGGTCGAGACGCAAAGCCTCGACGCCGCGCTGCAGGCCGGCGCCGCGTGGTGGCCGCTGCAGATGGCGCGCGAACTCGACGACGCGATTCTCAGCATGCGGACCAACGAGCTCGAGCTCGGTCTGTGGACGCTCAAGACGTCCGGCAATCCGGACGCGGTCGTCGCGATCGACGAGTTCCTCCTCGCGAATCAGCATCACTGGTTCGTGCGAGAAGTGCTCGGCATGATGCGGCGGACCTTCGCGCGCCTCGACGTCTCCTCCCGTTCGCTCTACGCCATCGTCGAACCTGGATCGTGCTTCGCCGGGACATTGTTCGAGCTCGCGCTGTCGGCCGACCGCGTCTACATGCTCGACACCGAAGAAGAACCTGCGGCGTCGGTCACGCTGTCGCCGATGAACTTTGGTCCGCTGCCGGCCGTGCATCAGCAGTCGCGGCTGGGGGCGAGGTTCTACGGCGATGCAGCGCCGATCGAACGTCTGTACGCGACAGTCGGCCAACGCCTCTCCGCGCGCGAAGCGCTGGAAGTCGGGCTCGTGACTGCCGCGCCCGACGCGCTCGACTGGGACGACGAACTGCGTCAGGCGATCGAGACGCGAATCGCGTTGTCGCCGGACGCCTTGACCGGTATGGAGCAGAACCTGCGCTTCGGAATGCCCGAGACGACGGAGACGCAGATCTTCGGCCGTCTGACGGCGTGGCAGAACTGGATTTTCATCCGGCCGAACGCGGTCGGCGCCAGCGGCGCCCTCAAGGTCTACGGCACGGGCGCGCCGTCGAAATTCAACTGGGAAAGAGTCTGAGGATAGTGCGATGACGCTGGACAACATCAATTACATCGACCGCATTCCGAATAACGTCGATCTCGGCCGCGATCGTGTGCTTCAGCGCGCGCTCGAACACTGGCAGCCGGCGTATATGGGCTGGTGGTACGACATGGGGCCGACCGAGAGCCATAACTACGACGTCTATCTGCGGACGGCAGTCGGCGTCGATCCCGAAGGGTGGGCGCAGTTCGACTACGTGAAGATGCCGGAGTATCGCTGGGGCATCTTTCTCGTCCCGCCAACGGCGGATCGGCAAGTGAACTTCGGCGTCAACAAAGGGCAGCCGGCGTGGCAGGAGGTTCCCGGCGAATTCCGATCGTCGCTGCGCCGCCTGATCGTGACCCAGGGCGACACCGAGCCGGCGTCAGTCGAGCAGCAGCGGATGCTCGGCATGTCGTGTCCGTCGCTCTACGATCTCCGCAACATCTTTCAGGTCAACGTCGAAGAAGGGCGCCATCTGTGGGCGATGGTCTATCTGCTGCATCGCTACTTCGGCCGCGACGGCCGTGAAGAGGCGGAATCGCTGCTCGAGCGCCGGTCCGGCGACGTCGACAACCCGCGCATCCTCGGCGCGTTCAACGAGCCGACGCCCGACTGGCTCGCCTTCTTCATGTTCACGTTCTTCACCGACCGCGACGGCAAGTATCAGTTGTCGTCGCTCGCCGAGTCCGGCTTTGATCCGCTCGCCCGCACCTGCCGCTTCATGCTCACCGAGGAAGCGCATCACATGTTCGTCGGCGAGACCGGCGTCGGCCGCATCGTCCAGCGGACCGCCGAGCTGATGGCGGAGCAGAAGGTCGACGATCCGGACTCGGTGCGGGCGTTCGGTGTGATCGATCTGCAGACGATGCAGCGGTATCTGAACTTCCACTACAGCGTCACTCTCGATCTGTTCGGATCGGACATCTCGTCGAACGCGGCGAGCTTCTTTACCAACGGGCTGAAGGGACGCTTCGAAGAGACCAAGGTCAAGGACGACCACGTGCTCAGCGAGACGACCTACGACGTGCACGAGGTCGTGGGCGGTCAGATCGTGACGAAGTCGGTGCCGGCGCTGACCGCACTCAACGAGCGGCTGCGCGACGACTACATCCGCGAGGTGCAGTCGGGCGTCGAGCGATGGAACCGCATCATCGCGAAGACCGGCGTCGCGTTCCGTCTGGCGCTGCCGCACAAAGGCTTCCATCGCGAGATCGGCAACTTCGCCGGCCATCACATCAGCCCCGATGGCCGCGTCATGACCGGGGCCGAGTGGAAGGCGCACCAGCACGAGTGGCTGCCCAGTCCCGGCGATCACGCGTTCGTCCAATCGCTGATGACGGGCCGCGTCGTCGAACCGGGAAAGTTCGCGAACTGGATCGCGCCGCCGCGCGCCGGCATCAACAATCAGCCGCTGAACTTCGAGTACGTGCGGTTCAACTGACGATTCGCGTTCCAGAGAAGGACGGTGAGCAGGACCGTCAGGCGTGTCGTCCGAGGTCCTTGAGATTCACCTGTTCGTCGGCGGCCTGCTGCGGCGATACGGCCGCGTGTGACGTGAGCAGACGGCGCGCCAATATGTGATCGGCGGGGCGGTTGATCGAGTCGACGGCGATGAGCCGCGAATCACGGAAATAGAACACCGAGAACTTCTGCGACTCGGGATTGCCGCGCGTGACCGCTTCATCGTAGCCGTGCGAGAGGCCGGCCATCTGCAGCCGGACGTCGAACTGGTCGGTCCAGAACCACGGCACGGCGTCGTAGCGCCTGCGCTTGCCGGCGATCGTCGCGGCGACGGTCCGCCCCTGGTCGGCCGCGTTCTGGACGGACTCGAGTCGTGCGCGGCCGCCGCAGAACGGATTCGGATGCTCCGCGCAATCACCGACGGCGTAGATCGCGGGATCGCTGGTCTGCAGGAATTCGTCGACGACGATGCCGTTGCCGGTCTCGAGTCCGGCGTCGCGCGCGAGCTCTGCGTTCGGGACGACGCCGATGCCGACGATGACGAGATCGGCGGGATACACCGCGCCGTTCGAGAGCGTCACCGCGCTCGCACGTCTATCGCCGGCAATTCCAGCCACGGCCGCGTCGCACACCACCGTGACCCCGCGGCCCGTGTGCAGCGTGGCGTAAAACGCCGACACGAGCGGCGCGACCACCCGCGGCATCAGCCGTGGCTGCGCTTCGAGGACGGTCACCGACTTGCCGAGCGACCGCGCCGATGCGGCGATCTCGAGGCCGATGAAGCCGCCGCCGACGACGACGATGGCGCTGGCCTCCTGCAGCCGCTGCTTCACGGTGCGCGATTCGTCGAGCGTGCGAAGGTACAGCACGCCGTCCAGGTCGGCCCCCGGCACCGGCAGCAGCCGATTGCGCGCGCCGCACGCCAGCACCAGCGCGTCGTACGATCGGTCTTCACCCGAATCCAGCGACACGCGCTTGCCCGCACGATCGAGCGCCGTGACACGCACACCGGTCAGCAGGTCGATACGGTGGTCGCCGAAGAACCGTGACGGCCGCAGCTCGATTTCGTCCATCCCCTGTTTGTCGAGAATGAATCCCTTCGAGAGCGGCGGCCGCTGATAGGGGAGATGCGGCTCGTCGCCGACGAGCGTGATCGGGTGCTGATAGCCTTCAGCGCGCAGCGCCGCCGCGGTCTCGAACCCCGCCTGGCCGGTGCCGACGATCACGCAGCCGCTCGTGTCAGCCATCAGCGTTGCGACGGCGGAATCGTGACCGTGAGGCCGTCGAGGGCATCGGTCATCTTGATCTGGCAGCTCAGGCGGCTGTTCGGCAGACGTTCGGCGTTGGTGACGTCGAGGACCGCTTCTTCCGTATCCTGGATCGGCGGCAGCTTGTCGAGAAAATCTTCGCGCACGTAGATGTGGCAGGTCGCGCACATGCACACGCCGCCGCATTCGCCGATGATCCCTTCGACGCCGTGCTTCACGGCGGCGGTCATCAGACTGGTGCCGGGTGCGACATCGACGGTCTGTGATTCGCCCGTGGGCTGGACAAAAACGACGCGCGCCATCAGGAGCTGTTGCGGTTGACGTACGATCCCGACCTACACTAGCTTGAACAGTCGTTCAATCTTAGGATCGCGCGCGAGGTTTCGTCTATGGCGTCGTTCTCCTTCACCTGGCTCGGCCATGCCACCTTTCTCTTGCAATCGCCAGGCGGGAAGCGGATCGTGCTCGATCCGTGGATCACCGGAAACCCGTCCAGTCCCGAGTCGGCCAAGAAGCTCGGCGCGCTCGATCTGATCCTCGTCACCCATGGACATCTCGATCACACCGGCGACGCGGTCCCGCTCGCGCGCACCAGCGGCGCGCACGTCGTCGCGCCGCACGAGCTCTCGATGTGGCTGCAAAGCCAGGGCCTCAAGAACGTCACCGGTATGAATCCTGGCGGGACGCTGCGGATGCTGGGTCTGTCGATCACGATGGTGCCAGCCGTTCACAGCAGCTCGATCGACAAGGACGATGCCGCGCCGGTGTATGTTGGTCTGGCCACGGGATACGTCATCAAGTTCGAGAACGCCCTGACCGTCTACTTCGCGGGTGACACGTGCGTGTTCGGCGACATGAGGTTGATCGCCGAGCTCTATCGGCCGACGATCGGATTCCTGCCGATTGGCGATCACTACACGATGGGTCCGGAACAGGCGGCCAAAGCCTGTGAGCTGCTCGCCATCAAACAAGTCGTGCCGATGCACTTCGGGACGTTTCCGGTGCTCACCGGCACACCGGAGAAGTTGCGGCAGCTCGTCGAGCCGCATGGCGTGCAGGTGCTAGAGTTGAAACCGGGCGAAACCGCATCGTAACCGGCGACAGCGCATCACGAAAACACGAAACACGAAACCACGAAACTCGAAACCACGAAACCACGAAACACGAAACCACGAAAAAGATCCGGGCTTCATGACAACAGCAGCAATCGGACGGAAGCAGCTCTTCATCAACGGCGAATGGCGCGATGCCAGCGGCGGGCACACGATCGACGTGATCAATCCCGCCACCGAAGAAGTGATCGCAGAAGTCGCGTCAGCCGAGAAGGCCGACGTCGACGCGGCCGTCGCCGCCGCGCGCGCGGCGCTCGACGGACCGTGGGGCAAGCTGTCGGCGCGCGAGCGCGGCCGGCTGATCTGGAAGATCGGCGAGAGGCTGCTCGAGAAGGCCGACGAGATCGCGCGGCTCGAAACGCTGCACAACGGCAAGCCGATCTTCGAGTCGCGGCAGATCGAAGTCCCCGCCGCCGCCGAATGCCTGCAGTACTACGCCGGCTGGGCCGACAAGATTCACGGCGAGACGGTGCCGGTCAAAGGCAACTACCTCACCTACACGCTGCGCGAGCCGGTCGGCGTCGTCGCGGCGATCGTGCCGTGGAATTTTCCGCTGCTGCTCACGTCATGGAAGGTCGCGCCGGCGCTCGCCTGCGGCAACACCGTGATCATCAAGCCGGCGAGCCAGACGCCGCTCACCGCGCTCGCGCTCGCCGAGATCGCGCAGGAAGTCGGCCTTCCCGCCGGCGTCATCAACGTCGTTACCGGACCGGGATCGAAGGTCGGCCAGATGATCGTCGAGCACCCCGGCATCGACAAGATCGCGTTCACCGGCGACACGTCGACCGGCAAAGGGATCATGAAGGGTTCGGCCGATTCGCTGAAGCGGATCACGCTCGAGCTCGGCGGCAAGTCGCCGAACATCGTCTTTCCGGACGCCGATCTCGACGCCGCCATCCGGGGCGCGACGACCGGCATCTTCTACGGCAAGGGCGAGGTGTGCGCGGCCGGATCGCGGCTCCTCGTCGACAAGTCGATCAAGCACGAGTTCGTCGACAAGGTCGCGGCGAGGGCGAAAAAAATGTCGCCCGGCGATCCCATGGATCCGAAGACGCGGCTCGGAGCAATCTCCTCGAGGAAGCAGCTCGAGACGAATCTGCGCTACATCGACATCGGGAAGAAAGAAGGGGCGCAGCTCGTCGCCGGCGGCGGCCGCGCCGACATCGGCACCGGCAAAGGCTACTTCCTGCAGC
>DAIUKO010000165.1:0-8705 GCA_036848175.1 Vicinamibacterales bacterium
CCGGCGACGTCGGCGGGCCGCGCGCCAAGGGCCATGCGGATGCCGATCTCGCGGGTTCGCTGTGCGAACGAATACGAAATCACGCCGTAGACGCCGACGCCGGCCAGCAGCAACGTCACGGCGCCGAAAAACGTCACGAACGTGGAAATCGTTTGGTACGGTCCGGTGATGCGCCGGATTCGCTCATCCATCGTGGAGAGATCCGCAATAGGCTCGGCCGGATCGATGGCAGCCGTTGCTCCGCGAACGGTTGTGGCGAGATCGAGGGGATTCGCGCTCGCCCGAACGACGATGGTCATGGCCCGGCGAGGCAGCTGCGCAAACGGCACGTAGACCTGCGGCTCGGGCGGGTCGATGGTTTCGAAGTTCTTCACGTCGCCCACCACGCCGACGACGGTCCAGAGATCGGTGCTGCCGCGGCCGAGACGGAAGCGGTGGCCGATCGGATCCTGTTTCGAGAAGTATCGCGACGCCAGGGTCTCGCTGATCATCGCCGCCTTCGGTGCGTCGGCGCCGTCTGATGCGGTCAGCAGCCGCCCCCGCGTCAGCGTCAGCTGCAGCGTTCGACTGTAATCCGGCGTGATTTGGCTGACCGACGGAACCGGCGTCTCGGCCGGTGGCGTCTCGGGCGCTCCTTCCCGAAAGAACTCCATGCCGTTGCCGTTCGTGCCGAATGGAACGAGCGAGCCCGCTGCCGCTGCGGTCACACCCGGCCGGCTGCCCAGATCGGTCGTCAGCCGTTCGTAGAAACCGCGGATGTCGGCGGGCGTGCGATAGCGCTGTGCGTCGAGTGCGAGCTGGAACGTCAGGAGCTGGCGCGGGTTGAAGCCGACGTCGACGCCGCGGATGTTGCGGGCGGTCGTGACGAGAAGTCCCGCGCTGATGAGAACAGCCAGCGCCAGCGCGACTTCGCAGATGACGAGCGACGCGCGAAGCCGCGTACTGGTGCGGCCCGATGAGATTCGCGCCGACGCGTCACGCAAGTCGGCGTTGACATCGCCATGGGCGCCCATCCACGCGGGCGCCCAGCCGAAGATGACACCGCAGAGCGTTCCAACGCCGAGCGCGAAGAGCAATACGATCCGATCCACCGGCAGCACCGCGAAGTTGCGGAGGTATTGGCGGTTTTCGACCGGAATCGAGTTCGTGATCCAATCGGCGCCGTACACGGTCAGCATGACGCCGATCACGCTGGCGCCCAGGAACAGCATCACGTGCTCCACGAGCCACTGCCGCACGATGCTCGATGGCGAAGCGCCGAGCGCCAGGCGGACGGCCATCTCCTGACGCCGCGTGCTCGTTCGCGCCAGCATCACGTTGGTGACGTTGACGCACGCGATGAGGAGCACGCAGCCGACCATCGCGAACATCACGGGAATGATGAAGCCCAGGTCGTGATGGAGTCGGACTTCGTCGGCGAGTCCGAGAACGCGAACGCCGCGGCGCGCATTGGTATCCGCATACGTAGAAGACAGGCGCAACGCGATCTCCGTCAGCTCGTGGCGCGCCTCGTCGACCGACCGGCCCGGCCGCAGCCGCCCGAGGCCGACGAGCGAGCCCCCACGGCGGTCCGCGGTCTGCTCGGGCGTGAAGATCAACGGCCGCCAGACGTCCGATCGACCGAGCAGGGTGAACTGAAACGTCTCCGGAAGCACACCGATGACCGTGTGATCCTCGCCGTTGATGTGAAGCGTCCGGCCGATCGCGGCGGGATTGGCGCCAAAGCGCTCGCGCCACATCAGGTGGCTGATGACGACGAGCCTCGATGGTCCGCCTTGCACGTCGGCGTCGTCGAACAGGCGCCCGAGCTGCGCGGTCGTGCCGAGCACTCGAAAGAACCCGCTCGTCACCTGCGCTCCGCGCACCCGCTCGGCCCGGTCGCCTCCCGTGAGACGCACGTCAGACTGCCGGTAGCCGGCGATTTCCTCGAACGAGCCCGCGCTACGCTGCCAGTCGAGAAAATCGGCCGCGTTCACCGAGCCGTAGTTGCCCGATGGTTTGTCGAGCGTACGGAGATCCACGAGCTCGTTCGGACGGGCGAACGGCAGCGGCTCGAGAATCCAGGCCTTCGCCATCGTAAACGTGACGGTGGGGCCAAAGATGCCGAGGGCGATGGTGAGCACCGCAACCAGCGTGAACCCGGGACTGCGTCGGAGCGACCGGCCCGCGTACCGAACGTCGTGGATCAGGTGCTCGAGCATGGTCCGTTCCCTCCGATCATCAAAGTGATCCAAGACGACATACGACCGGATCGCTGAAAAGTTCACCCCTCGCGCATAAACTCTTGCCATGACCACGACGAGAGTGTTCGCGTTCACCGCCGCGTTCGCGCTTGGCCTCTTCACAGCGCCGGTTGCGCCTCAAAGCGTGAGGCAGCCGCCGCCGCTGACGTCTCCGCGGCTGTATATCTTCGACTGCGGAACACTGGAGGGCGATCCGGCGCGATTCAATTTGAAGCGCGAGGAGATGGCCACGACCGACATGTCGATCGGCTGTTATCTCATCGTGCACCCGAAGGGCGTGTTGATGTGGGATACGGGAGCGGTGCCGGACGCCGACGTCAAGCCGGCGACCGAGCGCACGAGGCACCACATCCAGCTGACGAACACCGAGCGATACGTGACGCTCGGGAAATCGTTGATCGGCCAACTCGCGGAAGCCGGTTACGCGCCGACGGACGTGACGCATCTCGCGCTGTCGCACTATCACTACGACCACACGGCGAACGCCAACGCGTTTGCGAGCGCGACGTGGCTCGTCCGCCAGGCGGAACGCGACGCGATGTTTGCAGAGAAGCCGCCCGACCTCATTCAGCGCGCGACGTTCGATCGGCTCGCGGGCAGCAAGACCGTCGTCATCAGAACCGATGACTACGACGTCTTCGGCGACGGATCGGTGGTCATCAAGTGGGCGCCCGGCCACACGCCGGGACATCAAGTGCTGTTCGTCAAGCTGGCGAAAACAGGGCCGGTGCTCTTGTCGGGCGATTTGTATCACTACCCGGAGGAAGTGCGTCTCGACCGCGTGCCGACGTTCGAAGTCGATGCTGCGCAAACGCGGCGGACCAGAGCGGCCATCGACGCGTTCTTGAAGAAGAGCCGCGCGCAGCTCTGGATCCAGCATGACATCAAAGCCAACGCCGCGTTGAAGAAAGGACCGGCGTTCTACGAGTGATCTCCAGGGTGCAGGGCATCTTTGACGATCGGAATCCGGCGCGATTACTGACGGTGGAAGCGCGCGACGAGGACGGCCTTGCCGAGCACGTGGCCGTCCATCGCGTTGACGACGGCGGTCCGCGTGGCGGCGGCTTCCTGCGGCGTGCCCTGCGGCACGTCGATCTTCGTGTCCAGCGCGTAGAGCTCGAACGTGTAGTGGTGATACGGCCCGGGCGGCGCGCCGGGACCCATGTAGCCGTTCGATCGCAGGCTCACCTGACGGGTGCCGTCAGGCAACTCACCGGTGGCAACGCCTTCCGACAGGCCCGTTGACGTGCCCGGGATGTTCCACACGAGCCAGTGCGTGATGTCCATCTTCGATCCTTTGTTGAGCACAGGCTCGGGATCGTGCATGAGCAGGACGAAGCTCTGCGTGCCGCTCGGCACCTGCGACCATTTCAGTTCCGGCGATGGCGCCGTCGGCCCCGCCGCCTGAGTGTACTTGTCGGGAATGACGGCGCCGTCTTCCCAGGCCGACGAGGTCATGATGAGCGGCGGTGTCGCGGGCCCGCGCCCACCGCCCCGTTGACCGGCAGGCGCGGGCGGATTCTGCGCAGTGATCACCGCAACGTTCGCGATCGAAATCATGGCCACGGCGGCCCCCACCAACGATCGAATGCAGCCTCGCATCTCTTGTCCTCCGCGGAATGAAAAGCGCACAGGCGCGCGCGAGGATTATATCCGCCGGCCTCGCGGACGACAGGCGAGGCGAAGCGTATCGATCAGCGCGGACAATGCGGCGGGCTGCTGCCGCCGACTCGGATATAAAGAAAGAAACCAGGAAACGGCTGACACCATTGGTCCATCTGGAAGGGTCACGGACGAGCAGTACGGCGCACCGGTGACATCGAGGCGGCGCTGGGTCAGAGGGAGCCGGCCAGAACTGGCCGCCACATCGCAGGCTCCGCCGCAGCGATTTCGAAGGCAGTAGAATTCGTGACCTCGATGCCTACGCGTTCACCCGTTCTCGCGGCCACGTCGCTGGCGCTTGGTCTCGCGTGCGCGGCATCGGCCCAGTCGCCTGTCGCGGCGATTCTCACCAGCGCGCGAGCGCGCACCGGGTATCTCGCGCACGCGAGAATGTGGAGCGATCCCGGCTCGCAGTCACCCGACGAGATCATCACCGGTCCCACAGATGTCTTCCCCTATTCGGCCGCAGACGCGCTGAGTGGTCTGGACTGCACTTTCGTCACGCCTGGTCAGGGACTCGGCGGCAAGTCGGCGAAATTCGTGTGCGCGACGAGCGAAGGGCGAACGCTGCGTGTCAAGTACTGGGATCGTGAGCAGGCGCGCGGCAACCGCGAGGTCTTCGCAGTCGTTGCCGCCACGCGGCTGCTGTGGGCCCTGGGATTCGACGCGTTGCCCGCGTTGCCGATGAACCTCCGGTGCGACAGGTGTCCCAGCAATCCCATGACCGGAGACGGGCCGCGAAGCTCGCGCACCTACGTGGCCGAGATGTCGGTGTATCCTCCGCGCGGCCCCTGGATCCTGTCGCGTGAGGATCGCGATCAAGGCTGGTCGTGGCGCGAACTGGACGAAGCCATCAAAGGGCTCCCACAAGGTCCCGAGCGGACGCGTCAACGCACGCACTTCGACGCACTCACACTGCTCGCCGTCTTCATGCAGCACGGCGATCGAAAACCAGAGCAGCAGGCGCTCTACTGCGCCGCTCCCGTCGATATGGCGGCAGGTGATCGGCAGATCGCGAAAGCCGTCGGCCTCGGAGCCATACTCGTCGAACGGCGCGATTCCCCGGCGTGTTCGAGTCCGGCCGTCGTCATCGTCGACGCCGGAGTCACCTTCGGAGGAGCGGGTCGCACCTCGAGCGGCCAGACCGCAACCATGAACCTCGACGAATGGCGAAGCAAGACCGTGTTCAAGGCGGATGAGAGCGCCGAGTGCCACGGGCGGCTGACGGTGTCGCTTGCCGCCGGACGCCATGGGGACGGAGATCCGGAGATCTCGGAGGACGGCCGCCGCTTCCTGCTCGAGCAACTGCATCGCCTGACGCCGGCGCACGTGCGTGCGATCTTCACCGCCGCGCGCGTCGACCTGCTTCCCCGGTCAACGCCTGCGGCAGCGAGCGGAACGGCGACCATCGCGATCGACGAGTGGGTCGCCGCGTTCGAGGACAAGGTGCATCAGATCGAGGCTCGGCGCTGCCAGCCCGCGTCATCGTCGCCATGAGCGCCGTACCGTTGACCAGGCACTTTCGGCACAAGGCGGCCGAGCGGCGATCGCTCGGCTGAAGCCTTCGCGCGACAAGGAAACGGTCGGTGTCGAGAGTCCTTGTTGTCGATGATACCGAGGCAAACCAAGGGTGCATGTCCGTGATTGATTCGCACGGCGGTCTGAATATTGGCGAAGCACAACCCGGACCAGCGAGTCATGCGAGGCCGATCAGCTGGGGCTTTCCGAGAAAATACGCCGCCCACACATTGGGCTTGCCGACTCTGGTCTGGATCTCGCGCGCGCGGTTCAGTGCCTTCACGTAACTCTGCCTCGAGGCGTCGTTCGCGGCCTGCTTGAACTCGTCCGCAGCGGCCCCGGCGCGAAGGCCCTTGATGAGATCGGTGTCCGTGTTGTTGATCACCTGCTGGCGAAGCGCATCGTACAGCTCGAGTCCCAGCAGTTCGGTGAATCCCTCCGTAATCACCTGCCCGAACTTCACGCTGCCGCTTTTCTTTTCGAAATCGTGGTGACAGTAGAAGTGCATCAGTTCGTGGCTGATGCTGCCGACGCGCTGCCACTGCGCGTTCGCGCGCGCCTGCTTTTCGGTGTGCGCCTTGTCCCGCTGAAAATCGCGCTGCAACTTGACGAACTTCTGCGTGTGTCCGGCGCGCGGGGTGACTCGAAGATGGCGGTCGACGAGATCTTCTACGTCCTTGCGGCGCTTGAGCACGTCGCGCAGGATCTCTTCGAGCACTTGCTCGTCGCGTTGACGGTTCGAGTTGTAGTGCGCGGCGGTGAGCAGATCCAGGTGCTCGGCCCGGTTGGCAAGCAGCGCCACGCGGCGATCGTCAGTGAACTCGTCCTCGAGCAGCGACACCCGATCGGTCAGAGGCGCAGAAATCGTCACCGGCAGCGTCTCGATCGCCGCGATGTACGGCCGGAAGTGCTTCCGCGCGAAGCGATGCACCGCCTTCGCGGTGCCGAGTGGATCGCGACGCAGCCGAATGCTCGCGAACCCTCCCGGGTCGTGTGCCTTCATCAGCGCGACGATGTCCGTTTCGAGCTGTCCTCGCAGCAGGCTCTCGTCGAGATCGAGCGACGTCTGGGGCGGGAGCTTGTCGTCACGCTCGAAGAACTGCTCGAGGGCACTCGGATTCTTCGGCACGGCGAGGCGGCCGGCCAGATACGTCCGACGGTAGCCGATGATCCGCAGCACTTCCCGGCCGAAATTCAGCTCGCTCGTGAGATCGACCGCGCGCGCCCGAATTTGCCCTCTGCAAACGACCTTGAAGAGCGACGCCAATGCCTGGTTGAGATTCACGCCGACGAGCTGCGCCTTGTTGTCGCGCAGAAACCTGAACGCGAAATACAACCAGCGCGTCTGCGCCGCGTCTGGTGCGTATTTCCCGCCGCGACCGAGCATGAGGTTCGCCGTGTCGAGGTTGGTGAGGTCGGTAAATATGTGGAACAACTCGGCGCGTCCGACTGGTCGGTGACTGCTGTTCTCGACGACGAACTTCCGATTGTTCGTCCAGAACTCCCGCCGCTTCTGCACCACACCCCGAGCGGGAGTCGCAGGTTGCGGCCAGTGCAACGACCGGTGGCCTCCGTCGTGGTTCATCGGATTTCCAGTCGAAATCCTAACGTAGAGCGCGGGCCTCGGTTGCACGACAAGTGACCGGCGGCGCGCGGCCGCCGGTCACTCGTCACCGCACCGAACGGCACCATGAAACGCCAGTTCGGCGTCGCGTTCATCTCCGACACTCGTCTGCCGAGCACGTTCGCACACGAGGCGGGTCATTTCGTGGGCGACATGGGTCACGAGGGAACGGACAACAGGCTGCTGATGCGCGGAGATGGCTCCGGCTACAAGATCCCGTTCGAGCTGGCAAAACACTTCAGACAGTCTTTCGCCAAGCGTCGTGTCTCGTAAGAGGCTGTCCGCGCTGTGAGGCAGCGCTGACCGATTCACTTATTTGCGGACGGCCCTTCGCTCACCGCCCTCGCCACGCACGATCAGATGCGAAACCTTCCCCCGGGCATCTCTGACGAACTCAAAGCCGGTCGGCGTCGCGGTCGACATGAAGTGCGTGTCCGATTGCGCCAGCAGCGGCAGCTTGGGTTCGTTGAGGCCTCGCACGAACAGCATGTCGCCGGTGACCGTGATTGCGACCTCGCGTCCTGACGCGAACTCGTACACTCCGGCATAGGTCGCGAGAACGTCCGGACTCAACCTGATCCCGGGATCGCCGGACATGAGGGCGACATCGCGCTCATTTTCGCAAACGTCTTCCAGTAAGTCGGTATCCGGCGCCAGGAGCCGCTCCGCTTTCACAGTAAACGGTCTCGTAAACACTTGTGGATCGTCAATGGTGATCTCGAAATCCATGTGGCCGAAGTCGCGGCGTCGAAGGCGTTCCGTAATACGAAGCGATTCGGTGACGGGATGGCCGGCGGAGTCGAGCCACGCCCGGTCGGTGAATCCCGCGGACGTGACGACGAGCGTGTCGCCTTCCCAGCGTCCAACCGAGTACCCCAGCCAGGTGGGATTGGGGTCTTTCGGGAGATCGCGGCCATCGGTGAACACGGTTCGATGCGGGCTGTTCGGAGACTCGTACAGCATGACGATCAGCGCCGGTGTCTGGACGATCCTGGTCAGGTTGAAGAAATTGTGGAATGGGATGCTGACCGGAAAGCATCGCGCGAGCGGACTATCCTTGCGCGAATCGCGCACGCGCCGCAGGAACAGCTCCTCGGCCCAGGGCTGAATGTCCTCGGGTTTAAGATCCTGCGCGATGTTGAAGCGATAGAGAGGCCCGGCGCCTCTCCAGACACCACTCAGATCCGGCTTGCCGTCCGCTGCCCGGGGCGCGGGCGCCGCGAGGTTTGGCTTGCCATCAGGCAAGCGCGGAGTTCCCGGTGTGGGATAGTTGAGCCACTGCGCGGCAGCCGATGTCGACAGCAGCGACGCCAACAGGACGACGGCGAGCGCACTGAAACGACGCTCACATCTCATGGGGAGACCCCAGTGCCGACAATTATATCGTCGCCCGTATGACGCAGTGTCCCGTGCCTGCGCCGAATCGCGGCACCGGGTTTTTTCAGGTCAGAATCAGATCACCCGCGCGGCCAACGCAGCTTCTTGACGCGGCCGGTATTCTGCAGCAGAAGCCGAGCGATTCCCAGAAGGATCAGGACCGACGTGACCGCCTCAGCGAGGCGAAACCAACTGCTACCGTTCGATGACAGCGCGATCGCGAGGAGCACGCCGAAGCCGACCAGAACCAGCAGCGCTTTCGCGTTGAAGTGCATCAGCCG
>DAIUKO010000165.1:8805-16022 GCA_036848175.1 Vicinamibacterales bacterium
TTCGCAGTCCCATTCCGCGGCGTCGCCACCTGGGGGTTGGCTATGCGCCTTCGGCACAGCTCGCCGATGGCCAGAAGTTGACGTTCCAGCGACAATAATGCGCTGCTGATGGCTCGCGAATCACCCGTCTTCATCTCGTACGCGCGCAGCGACGAGCGCTACGCCACCGAGCTGATGCGCCGGCTCGCCGCGGAGCCGGACATCGCGCCCTGGCAGGACCGCATCAGCATGTCGCCGGGCGATTTCGAGGATCAGCTCAAGGCCGGCATCGACGCGTCGGACTATCTGGTTCTCGTGATGACGCCGGCCGCGCTGCGATCGCCCTGGGTCGAGAAGGAATGGCGTTACGCCCGCGAGAACGGCCGATGCATCGTGCCCATCACGCCAGCGTTCGATTCGCCCGAGAGCGACGGCGAGCTGTCGGCACTCCGCGCCCAACTGCCGATCTGGATGCAGAAGATCCAGACCTACGACTTCGATCGTTACTGGAAGCGCTTCGTCGCAGTCCTGCAGAATCCATGTCAGGCGACGCGCTCGCCGTTCCTCGCCGCCAACCTTCCCAGGCACTTCGTCAACCGTCCCGCCGAGTTCAGTCAGATCATCGAAACCGTGCTCGACGCCGCCCACAAGAACCCGGCCGGCAAGACCGTCGTCCTGCATGGCAGCGGCGGATTCGGCAAGACCACGCTGGCGCTCGGCGTGTGCCACGACCCTGACGTGTTTGCCGCCTGCGACGGCGGCGTCCTCTGGGTCACGCTCGGCGAGCAGCCGCAGATCGTGAACGAGCTCGAACGGCTCTACGCCGCGCTGACCGGCGAGCGGCCCGGTTTCAAGAACCAGGACGACGCGATGTTCGAGGTCGCGAAGAAGCTGGACGCCAAGCGCTGCCTCCTCGTGATCGACGACGTGTGGAGCTTTCAGGCGCTGAAGCCGTTCCTCCACGGCGCCGCGGCGGCGTCGCGGATCGTCACGACTCGCATCTTCAGCGTGGCGGTCAGTGCCGCCACCGACGAGCGCTGCCGCATCAACGTCGGCGAGCTGACGGCCGACGAGGGACTGCTGATGCTTTCGACCGGCCTGACGGTGCCGGCGGGCAGTACCGCGCACCTCGCGCAGCTGGGGGACCGCCTCAAACGCGTGCCGTTGCTGCTCGAGCTCGCGAATCGGACGCTGGCGCAGCAAGTGGCGCTCGGACAAAGCGTCGACGAGGCGCTCGACTGGGCGCTGCGCAAGTACACCGATCTCGGCGTGACGGCATTCGACGAGAAGAATGCGACGGCGCGCCACGCGGCGGTCGGCAACACCGTCGAGGTCAGCCTCGGGTTCCTCGCCGATGAGCGGCAGCGTTGCCTCGAGCTCGGAGTTCTTCACGAGGACACCGACGTTCCGTTCAGCGTGCTCGGCACGCTGTGGGGGTTGAAGGACACTCAGGTACAGGATCTGGCGCAGCGCCTCCACGACTTCGGCCTGATCAAATTGAACCTGCCGGGACGCTCGATTCGATTGCACGACTACATCCGCGAGTACCTGGAGTGCACCCTGCCCGATCGCGCGCGCGTGCACGGGCGCCTCGTGGACGCCTGGAAACGCGAGAAGCAGCTGCCCGCCGGATACGGCGTCCAGCACGTCGTCTATCACATCGTCGAGGCGATGGCGGACAGCTCCGGTGCCGCGGCGCGCGCGCAACAACTGATCGAGCTGCTCAACGACGAGCGGTTCCAGCGGTATCAGCGCCAACATGGCGATGCGACCGCGCTCGATCGCAAGCTCACGGTGGCGATCGCGCGCGCGGCCGAGGGCACGTCGCCGGAGATTCCGGCGCTGATCGCGCTGCTCGTGCTACTGCGCAAGTCCTATGCGGCAACGGCACGCGATGCGTCGCTGGTGTTCCAGGCGGCGGCAGCAGGACGCCTCGACGCGGCGACGGAGCTGCTGACGCTGTTCGAAGCGGACCGGCACTGGGACGCATTGGCGCGGCTGCTCATCGCCTGGATCGCGCCACCGGACAAGGGCGAAGAC
Source organism: Vicinamibacterales bacterium (assembly GCA_036848175.1). Taxonomy (GTDB): domain Bacteria; phylum Acidobacteriota; class Vicinamibacteria; order Vicinamibacterales; family CAVVIG01; genus QHWF01. The sequence continues at coordinate 10,825 of DAIUKO010000165.1, forward strand.
GCGCGCGCGCTGATCGAGGAAACGGCCAAGTCGTGCGACACGCCGAATCTGCAGACGGTGCTCGCGTGGGTACGGCAACCGGCGGGCGCCGTTCCACCCGGCCTGCACGCGATCAGCGGAGGCCCCGATCTTCGCTACGTCTCGACGATCCTTCGCCGCGCCGGCGGCGCCGAGACGCTCGAGGGCCTCGAGCCGCTGAGCCACGATGATCTCGTCTCCGGCACAGACGCCACCGGCTTCATTGCCGAGCGCGACGGCCCGGACCTGGTCGCGTTCGCGAACAGCAACAAGGACGCGAACACGCAGTACCTGGAGCGGTACATCGACATTCATGCGGCGAACCGCTACGCGCACTATCGCAATCGCTCGCTATGGGTGCTGCTGCAGCCGATTCTGCAGATGCCGGATGCCGCATGGGTGCAACGGCTGGTTCAGCGGATCGCGACCGCGGCGCTGACACCGGCCAGCGCGGAGTTCGAGGAGGTCCTCCCTCTCGCCGTCCGTGGCTGGCGGGCGCATCACGGCGATCTCGCCGCGGCGACCGAGCTCGAAACGACGCGCCAGCAGCTCGCGCAGATCAGCGCAGGCCTGCGGCCCGACGAGGGACGGACCGATTCGTGGTCGCACTATCAGCGTCGCGCGTCGGCGCTGGCGGAGGTGTTTGCCGTCGCGCGCGATCGGCGCAGCGATGCCGACGCGTTGCTGCGCCTCGCCCGCGAGCTGCCGAAGGGATTCGCCGGATACCGCGCCCCCTCCGCGTTGACGCTCGCCGAGAGCATCCTGATCGCGTCCGGCGACGCCGCCGCCCGCGACGCGGCGCTGACCTCCGCGCAGGCCGCCTCGCATCGCATTCAGGATCACCGCTTCTGCCTGCAGATGACGGCGATGGTCAACGCCGTGCGCTCGCGATGGTCGGACATGACGGGAGTCGACCTGGAAGCCACCATCGAGCGGTTTCTCGACGATCCGCTGGCGGCGGAGTTCTGTGCGATTCACCGCGTGCTCGAGCAGTTCGAATACCGCGCCGAGGATCAGCATTACTTTCAGGCGCTGCCGATCCCCGAGTCCGTGCGCCAGGCGAAGACGCTCGGCGAGATCGCCGCGATCTTCGAGTACGAGACGGACGAACTGATTACCGTGAACAAGTGGATCTGGGCGGCGACGCCGGCGGCTGTCCTGAACGAAGTGCTCCAGAAAGACGATGAGGTCAACATTCCGGATCCGGACTTCGTGCCGATCCTCGCCGCGCGCTTCGCGGCCCAAGCGATGGCCGCGGCCGGGTTGACTGCAGATGCGCGGACGCGAATGCTCCAGCGTCTGGTCCGGATGGCGCTGCCAAATCCGACGGCGGCCGACACCGTGCTCGGCCGCCTGATTCTCTCGACGCTGGATCGTCAGGAGCCACTGCCGGCCATGCTGAGAGATCTCCAGTTGCCCGACTCCGCGGCTGGGGGCTCGGGGACTGACGTGAGCCGTCGTCTCAGCGTGTTGTAGCGCGCGAGCGCGCAATGAGGATTCATCCAATGGCCTCCGAGCCGCAGACACGCTGATGCCGATCGGCGGATTTCAACATATCAACATCCGATCTCGCGACGTCGAGCGGGCGCGCGACTTCTACGAGCGGATCATCGGCTTGCGGGTCGGCGACCGGCCGCCGTTTCCGTCGAGAGGCTACTGGCTCTACTTCGGCGACCAACCGATCGTGCACCTCACGCAGCGCGCCGATGACCAGCCTGCCCACGCCGGATCCGGCAGTCTCGATCACGTCGCCTTCCGCGGTGTGGATTTCGAGGCGACGCGAGCCGCGCTGTCGGCGGCCGGCATCCAGTTTCGCGAGGAGATCGTGCCGCGCGACCAGACGCGGCAGATCTTCGTGCTCGACCCGGACGGGATCAAACTCGAGTTGAATTTCGAAGAGGACCCGCCACTCGTATAGGCGCCGCGGCGCCGTTTTCTGTCGCCTTTCTCGAACCGTTCTCGATATCCACATCGAAGGGTTGCGTAAGTCATTGCGGCCGGCGGCGTACGGCGCCGTGCTTCTCGGCCGCGCCATTCATGTTCATGTCAGGAGGTTCGATGACGATCGGAAGACTCACGGTGCAATTCGGTCAGGCCCTGATGGGCGCTCTGATGGTGATGAGCGTTTCGGTTTCGCCCGCGCTCGCCCAGGATCACGATCATGCGTTGATGGTGCAGCAGCCTCAGACGGCGCAGCAGAAGAAGCAGGCGAACGACTTGGTGCAGATTGTCCGCGACGTGACCGAGCGGTTCAAGGACGTGTCGGAAGCCGGCCCCGACTATGTGCTCGGTTTCGGCTGCGTCAGCGGAGGAGACTATGGAGCGATGGGCCTTCACTTCATCAACATGAAGCTCGTCGGCGACGGCGAGATCGTCGCGGAGAAGCCGGAGATTCTGCTCTACGAGCCGACGGCGAGCGGCCGCCTGCGGCTGACCGGCGCCGACTATCTCGTGTTCGCCTCTGACTGGCTCGGAACCGATCCGGCTCACCCGAAGCACACGACCGCGCCAGAGCTGAACGGTCAGCTCTTCCACTTCTTCGATGCGCCCAATCGCTTCGGGCTGCCGCCGTTCTTCACGCTGCACGTCTGGGCCTGGAAGGACAACCCGCTCGGCACGTTCACCAACTGGAACCCGAACGTGTCGTGCGACGGATTCAACGGCCCGACCCAGTAAGTCGACGCGGGAGTGAGTTCGTGGGCGGGGCGCACTATACTGCCTCGTCCACGGACCATGGCGACTCCAGCTGGCGACGCTCGAACACTTCCAGACGTCGATCTCGCCGCCGCGGCCGATACCCCGGCTTCGCCGTACCGCTGGGTCATCCTCGTCTTCGGCATCCTCGCGTATGCGGCGACGCTCTTCGCCCGACAGAATTATTCCGGCATTCAGAAATTCATCGCCGCCGATCTGCATCTCGACAAGGGCACGCTCGGCCTGCTCGGATCGTTCTTCTTCTATTCGTACGCGCTCTTCCAGATGCCGTGGGGCGTGGCGTCGGACACGTGGGGCAGCCGCACGATCACCTCGATCGGCGTCATCTTCGTCGCGGCGACGATGGTCGGGTTCGCGATCAGCCACAGCGTGACCGAGCTCCTGTTCTGGCGCGCCGCCAGCGGAGTCGCCGGCGCGGCGGTCTACGTCGCGATGACCGGCGGCGTGGCGCGCTGGTTTCCTCATCGCGAGCGCGCGATGAGTCAGACGGCATTGGGGGGCGTCGGCGGCGGGCTGGGTGAGAGCACCGCGTTCTTTCTGCTGCCGGCGATGTCGATCTACATCGCCTCGGGATGGCGGCAGGCGACGGATATGGTCGCGATCGGTCTCGCCCTGATCGGCGTCCGTGCGCGATCTTCCTGCGATCGGCGCCGCCGAACCGGCCGGCGACGACGAGCAAGCCGTTCGAGGGACGGCTGCTCGCCGATCCGCAGTTGTGGGCCTACACCTTCCTCTACTCTTCGTTCATCATGGCCGTGCGGATCGTGCAGCCGTGGATTCCCGTGTACGCGGCGGACTTGTACTTGTCACAAGGTCAGCCGATCAACGCCGCGGTCCTCGGCGGCGGATTGCTGGCTGTGGTCGCGTACTCGCTGCTCGGTCGCGGCGTCGGCTGTCCGCTCGGCGGCCGGCTGTCCGATGCGGCGCTCAAAGCGGGCATCGCGCGAACGACGGTCGCGACATTCTGGCTGGTCTCGGCGGTCGTGCTGCTGTGGATCCTCTCGACCGGTATGCACTCGATCTGGTCGCTCGGCGTCACCGCCTTCCTGCTCGGCGTCGCGATCAACTCCTTCTCGCTGATCATGGCGGCGATCGCCGACACCTACGGCCCGCAGCGGACCTCGTCGATCGCGTCGTTCGTGAACATGGTGGCGCAGTTCGCGGGCGCAACCGGACTGGCGATCAGCGGCTATGCCGGTATCTCGCTCAGCGCGCAGGCGGGTAATTCGCTCGCCGAGTACCGCGGTATCTGGTGGTCCGCGATGGTCGGCGTCGCGGTGATGTGCGGCTTGGGCGTGATCATGCAATCACGAGTACACAAAGGACACAAAGGACACCAAGAGCACAAAGAAGGTTTGGCTTTCTGATCGTCGTACCCTTTGTGCCCTTTGTGCCCCTTGTGCTCTTTGTGACTTTTGTGCCGTCGCGTCGAGTCACACGCCCGACAGAAGATCGAGCTTCCCGGTGCTGTCGCCGAACTTCTCCACGGCGACACCGAACTTGTCCATCAGACTCAACGCGAGATTCGCCAGCGGCGTGCCCTTCGGATAGCGCAGGTGCCGGTTGCCCTTCAGCTGCAGGTCGCGTCCGCCGACGACCACGACCGGCACGCTGTAGTTGTTGTGCGTGTTGCCGTCGCTCATGCCGCTGCCGTAGAGCACGATCGCATGATCGAGCAGCGTGCCGTCGCCATCGGGAATCGCCTGCAGCTTCTTCAGGAAGTACGCGACCGTCTCGACATGGTAGGTGTTCAGCTTCGAGAACACCGCCATCTTCTCCGGGTTGTTGCCGTGATGCGACATCGCGTGGTGCGCCTCGGGCAGGCCGATCTCGCCATACGAGCGGTTGACGTTCTCGCGCGCCAGCATGAACGAGCTCACCCGGGTGATGTCGGCCTGGAACGCGAGCACCTGCAGATCGAACATCAGCTCCGCGTATTCCTTGAACGTCTCCGGCACGCCGAACGGCCGCGCCGGTATGGCGACGTCGTCGTGGCCCGATTCGCTCTTGGCGATCCGCCGCTCCACGTCGCGAACGGCATCCAGATACTCGGTCAGCTTGACGCTGTCGCGCCGCCCCAGCTTGCGGCGGAGCTGCGCGATCTCCTCGGCGACGCCATCGAGAATGCTGCGATCCTCTTCGCTGCGCGCCGCCCGTTCTTTCGCGGTGTCGCCGCTGCCGAACAGCCGCTCGAAGACGAAGCGTGGATTGGTCTCCGCGGGCAGCGGCATCGTCGGCGTCTTCCACGACATCGAGTTCATGTACGCGCACGCGTAGCCGTGATCGCAGGCGCCGACGACGTCGTTGCGATCGATGGCCAATTCCAGTGAGGTGAGCTTCGAATCGCGGCTGATCCGCTGCGCGATCAATTGATCGATCGTCGTGCCGGCCTGGACGTCGGCGCCTTCGGTCTGCTTCGGGTGCACGCAGCTCATGAACGCCGGTGCGGCGCGCGGATGCTGTCC
>DAIUKO010000166.1:0-15999 GCA_036848175.1 Vicinamibacterales bacterium
GAAGCGGTGCCACTTCTGCTACTTCCGCGTCTACACCGACAAGAACGCGCAGGAGGTGTCGCACTACCTCGATGTCCTCGCGCGTGAGTGGGAGCTGTACGCCGGACAGAAGGCGATCGCCGGACGGCCGCTGAATTTCGTCTACTTCGGCGGCGGCACGCCGTCGTTCCTGTCGACGCAGCAGCTCAAGTCGCTGGTCAAGCGACTGTCGGCGACGGCCTCGTGGGCGCAGGCCGAAGAGATCACGTTCGAGTGCGAGCCGGGAACGCTGACCGAAGCCAAGATCGCGGCGATCCGCGACATGGGCGTCACGCGCCTCAGCCTCGGCGTCGAGAACTTCGACGATCGCATCCTCGAGCTGAACGGACGCGCGCATCGCTCTCCGGAAATCGGCGTCGCCTACCGCTACGCGCGCAAGATGGGCTTCGCGCAGATCAACATCGATCTCATCGCCGGCATGCTCGGCGAGAGCGAGGAGAACTGGCGCGCCTGCGTGCAGAAGACGCTGGAGCTCGCGCCCGACAGCGTCACCATCTACCAGATGGAGCTGCCCTACAACACCACCATCAGCAAGGATCTGCTCAAGGGCACGCAGCTGTTCGAGGAGCCGGTCATCAACTGGCCGACCAAGCGGCGGTGGGTCGCCGAGGCGTTCGAGGCGCTCGAGCGCGCCGGCTACACGGTGCGCAGCGCGTACACCGCGGTCAAGGATCCGTCGCGGACGAAGTTCATCTACACCGATCGGCTGTGGCAGGGCGCCGACATGATCGGCCTCGGCGTCGCGTCGTTCGGGCACGTCAACGGCGTGCACATGCAGAACTACGACACCTGGGAGACGTACAGCGAGGCGGTCTGCCGCGGCGAGATTCCGCTCAACCGTGCCTATCGCCCGACCGACGACGAGCGCATGATTCGCGAGCTGGTGCTTCAGCTGAAGCTCGGGAGCGTGCGGCCGCAGTACTTCCGCGACAAGTACGGCGTCGATATCCTCGAGCGCTTCCGCGACGAGCTCGGGTCGCTGAAGCGCGAAGGCTACGTCGAGGAAGCGAGCGAGCGGACCATCGCCCTCACGCGCAACGGCCTGCTGCGGGTCGACGTGCTGCTGCCGCGCTTCTTCCACCCGGAACATGTGGGCATTCGCTACACGTAACTGCGAAACCACGAAAAAAACGAGAAACCACGAAAAAAACCGAGAAACCACGAAAAAAGACGATGCGGCGAGCAGTTTCATGATCTCGGAGTTTCGTGGTTTCGCGTTTCGTGGTTTCGCGTTTCGTGGTTTCGCGTTTCGTGGTTTCGCGTCTCGTGGTTTCGTGTGCGCCGGTGCTCGAACGTGGCGCTGAGCGAATACCGGCTCCGACGTCGCGTGCACTTCTACGAAACCGACGTCGCCGGCATCGTGCACTTCAGCGTCTTCTTCAAGTACATGGAGGAAGCCGAGCACGCGATGTGGCGCGAAGCGGGGCTGAGCATTCACGCGGTCAACGACGACATCGGCTGGCCGCGCCTCGCGAGCGCCTTCGAGTTCTACCGGCCGCTGCGCTTCGAGGACGAGTTCGAGGTGCAGATTCGCGTCGCCGAGATGACGAAGAAGACGATCCGCTACGAGTGCACGCTGACGAAGAACGGCGAGAAGATCGCCAGCGGCTCGATGACGATTGCCTGCGTGCGGAAGAAACCGACGATGCGCGCCGTCGAGATTCCCGAGGACGTCGCCCAACGCTTATGCCCGAAGTCGTAGTGATCGGCGGCGGCCCTGCCGGGTCGACCTGTTCAACTCTCCTGGCGCAACAGGGAGTCAGCGTCGAACTGTTCGAGCGTGAGCGCTTTCCGCGTTTTCATATCGGCGAGTCGTTGATTCCGGAGACCTACTGGGTCCTGAAGCGGCTGAACATGCTGCCGAAGATGCAGCGGAGCCACTTCGTCAAGAAGTACAGCGTGCAGTTCGTCAACGCCAGCGGCAAGCTGTCGGCGCCCTTCTACTTCTGGGACAACAAGCCGCACGAGTGCTCGCAGACCTGGCAGGTGGTCCGCAGCGAGTTCGATCAGATGATGCTCGACAACGCCCGCGAGCACGGCGTCACCGTCCACGAAGGCGTGCGCGTCGTCGATGTCCTTTTCGAGGGAAGTCGGGCCGTCGGCGTCACCATTCAAGAGGAGGACGGCAAGCGCCGCGACGTCCACGCGAACGTCGTCGTCGACGCGAGCGGCCAGGCCGGGCTGATTCAGAATCGCCTGCGCCTGCGCATCTGGGATCCGGTGCTGAACAAGGGCGCGATCTGGACGTACTGGGAAGGCGCGTATCGCGACACCGGCCGCGACGAGGGCGCGACGATGGTCCTCCAGACCGCCAACAAGGACGGATGGTTCTGGTACATCCCGCAGCACGACAACATCGTCTCGGTCGGGGTCGTCGCGCCGTTCGAGTATCTGTTCAAGAACCGCAATGGATACGAGCACACCTACCAGGACGAAGTCGACCGCTGCCCGGCCGTGAAGACGCGCATCGGATCGGCGACGCGCGCCACCGGCTACTTCGCGACCAAGGACTACTCGTATCGTGCGACAGAGGTGGCCGGCGACGGCTGGGTGATGATTGGCGACGCGTGGGGCTTTCTCGATCCGCTCTACTCGTCCGGCGTGTTGCTGGCGCTGCGCTCCGGAGAGATGGCCGCCGACGCGATCGTCGAGGGCTTCGCGAAGCACGACACGTCGGCCGCCCAGCTCGGTCGATGGGGACCGCTGTTCAACGAGGGCGTCGATCGCATGCGACGCCTCGTGTGCGAGTACTACGACGGCTTCAGCTTCGGCAACTTCGTCCGCCACTATCCGCATCTTCAGGGCACGGTGACCGATCTGCTCATCGGCGATCTCTTCACCGATCGCGTGGACACGGTGTGGAAGCCGATGGAGTCGCTGTACGCGCCCGACAAGAAGCCGATCCCGACGTGGAACGCCGGTTCGCCGCAGGACGACGCTCCGCAGAAAGTCAACGAGCTCGTGCTGCCCGATGGGCCGACGCGATGACGCCATGGTTCTGACGCGGGTCATGACGCAGCCGCGCGGTTAGCCTCGACTCGGCGACAAAAGTCGCGAGCTCGATCGGGCACCCACTTCTCCGCCCGCAGGCACTCACACACAACATCTAGGGCCCTCCCGCCCGGCGAGACATACAGTGCCCCCCTGCGCAGCGGTGAGCAGCAAATAGTCTCGTCCCGGTGCGACTTTGGTCCGACCGTCGTTGGACCTTTGACTGATTTTCAGGATCAGCGCCCGCCAATACCATCCCACCTTCGAGTTTCTCCAGTCGTTCGTGGAGCCTGTGTCGTGCGTGCGCGCCGTCGCCACGCACTGCGGATCGGTTGAACGGTCCGCCCTCAGGCGCTCCAGAGGGAGTGATGGCGACGGCGGCGGGCGCGCGCACCGCGCACGTGAAATGCGGGTGGCTTTTTGATGACTATGCTGACTATCGACACAATCCGTCAGGTCGCACGGCGAACGTCGGTTCGATTGAGCTTCGCCTTCCTGGTGGCGCTCATCCTCGCGGGACGCGGATCCGGTCGCGTCACCGTGCTGGCACAAAGCGGCTGCGCCGCGAACCCGGTCGCCGCTGAAAACTGCCTGGCCGGAGACTCCGACTGGGATCTCACCGGCGGCAACGATCCGACGATTCAGGGGTTTGCCAGCGACATCAGCGTCAATGTCGGGCAGCCCGTCAACTTCAAGATCAGCACGGACGCAACCACCTACCGAATCGATGTGTATCGTCTGGGCTACTACGGCAACCGCGGCGCCAGGAAGGTCGCGACCCAGACGATCACGCTGGGGCAGCCGCAAGTGCAGCCCGACTGCATGACCGATCCGACGACTGGTCTCGTCGACTGCGGCACCTGGGCGACGTCGGCCACGTTCACCACGCTGGGTGCAACGTCGGGCGTCTATCTCGCGAAGCTGACGCGCATCGATGCCGGCATTCCGGCCACGGCCGCCAGCCACATCGTCTTCGTCGTTCGCGACGACTCGCGGCACGCGAAGCTCCTGTTCCAGACCTCCGACACCACGTGGCAGGCCTACAACAGCTACGGCGGTGCGAGCCTCTATGCCGGTGGTCCCATCGCCAATCCGCCGGTCTACGGCGGCGGCGGCCGTGCGTCGAAGGTGAGCTACAACCGGCCGTTCAACACGCGCGACGCCGCGCCGCAAAGCTGGCTGTTCAACGCCGAGTACCCGATGCTGCGCTGGCTCGAGCGGAACGGCTACGACGTCAGTTACTTCACCGGCGTCGATGCGGACCGAATGGGCGCGGAGATCGCCAACCACAAGGTCTTCATGTCGGTCGGCCACGACGAGTACTGGTCGGCGGCGCAACGCGCCAACGTCGAAGCGGCGCGCGACGCCGGCATCCATCTCGCCTTCTTCAGCGGCAACGAAATCCTGTGGAAGACGCGGTGGGAGTCGAGCATCGACGGCCACGGCACGCCGTATCGCACGCTGGTCAGCTACAAGGAAACGCTCGCCGGCGCCAAGATCGATCCGAATCCGGCATGGACCGGTCTGTGGCGCGACAACAGCAATCCGCCCGCCGATGGCGGCCGTCCCGAGAATGCGTTGACCGGCACCATCTGGACGGTGAATTGCTGCTCGTCCGCGATCACGGTGCCGCAGGAGATGGGCGCGCACCGCTTCTGGCGGAACACCGGCATCAGCGCGCTGCAGCCCGGCACCGTCGCCGCGCTGTCGGCGAACACGCTCGGCTACGAATGGGACGAAGATCTCGATAACGGCGCACGTCCCTCGGGCCTCGCGCGTCTGTCGTCGACGACCGTTGACGTGGACGAAAAGTTTGCGCCGACTGGATACAGCATCGCGAAGGGCACGGCCACGCATTCGCTCACGCTCTACCGCAAGGACACGCCGGACCCGCTCGGCGGCTTCAAGAAATCAATCGTGTTCGGCGCCGGCACCGTGCAGTGGTCGTGGGGCCTCGACGGCGTCCACGATCGCGGCGGCTCGACGCCCGACGCGCGCATCCAACAGGCGACGATCAATCTGCTCGCCGACATGGGCGTGCAGCCGGCAACGATCCAATCCGGAGTGACCGCGGGAAGCGCGTCCACCGATATCGACGCGCCGACCTCGGCGATCATTTCCCCGACCGGCGGCTCCATCGAAAGCGGCGGCCACCTGACGATCAGCGGCACGGCCAGCGATACCGGCGGCGGCGTGGTGGCGGGCGTGGAAGTGTCGGTCGACGGCGGCGTGACCTGGCATGGCGCGACCGGACGCACGACCTGGACCTATGACTGGTCGCCAGGCGCGACCGGCACGGCGACACTCATGAGCCGCGCCACCGACGACAGCGGCAACATCGGCGCACCCTCCACCGGCGTGCTCGTCACCGTCACGGGCAGCAACTGTCCGTGCAGCCATCTGTGGAATCCCGCGACCGCCGTCCCCGCGGTGCCCGATGCATCCGACGTGAACGCGATCGAAGTGGGCGTGCGGTTCTCCAGCGACATCGACGGCTACATCACCGGCGTCCGCTTCTACAAGAGTCCGATGAACAACGGCACGCACGTCGGCAACCTCTGGACGGCGGGCGGATCGCTCCTGGCGAGCGGGACCTTCACGAACGAAAGCGGATCGGGCTGGCAGGAGCTGCGCTTCAACAGTGCCGTGCCCGTCGTCGCGAACACGAGCTACGTGGCCTCGTATCACACCAACGTCGGCCACTATTCGGCCGACGCCGCCTACTTCGCGACGAGCGGCGTGAATTCAGCGCCGCTCCACGCGCCGGCGTCCGGCGCCGCGGGCAATGGCGTCTTTGGCTACAGCGCCTCGAGCACGTTCCCGACGAGCTCGTTCCACGCGGCGAACTACTGGGTCGACGTCACGTTCGCGCAGTCGATCGCCGACGACGCACCGCCGTCGATCACGGAGGTCAAAGTCAGCGCTGTCGACGGTTCGACGGCAGTTGTGTCGTGGAAGACGAACGAGGAAGCGGACTCGAAGGTCGACTATTCGACCGATTCGGCATTCCAATTACAGACCCTCTCGGTCGAGAACGGCGCGTTCGTCCTGGATCACAGCATGACGATCGCGGGCCTGATCCCGAGTAACACCTACTACTTCCGCATCACCTCGAAGGACCACGCCGGCAATCCGAGGCTCGCCCTGACGCCGGGCTTCACGGTGCCGGGCCCGACGTTGCACGACACGGCGGCTGTGGACTTCCTCGCGGGAACGCCTGGCAGCACCTATGTCGCGCAAAACGCCGACGGCGAAGTGACGTTGGCGCCGGCAAGGGGGTCGGAGTTCTACGGCACGAGCCTGCCGGCTGACTGGATCAGCGTGCTGTGGCAACCGGAAATCGGCGGGTCCGTGTCGGTGGGCGGCGGGGTACTCGCCGTGGATGGCGCGCGCGTCGGAACATGCGACGGGCCTCCACCGAACTGCGAGGTGGGCGTGTACGGATCGGGTCATTCGCTCGAGTTCGTCGCGACCTTCACTGGCGATCCGTTCCAGCATGCCGGCCTTGCCACCGACGTCCTGAGCACGCCGTTCGCGCTGTTCAGCACCAAAGAGGGTGGTTCATTGTTCGTGCGGACCAACAACGGTTTCTCGAACCTGGAGGAGCCGCTCGGCACCGCATGGCTTGGCTCGGCGCACCGCTACCGCATCGACTGGACCGCGACCGGATTGAACTACTCGATCGACGGCGTTCTCGTCGCCTCGCACGCGGCGCCGATCGGCACACTGATGCGGCCGATCGCCGCGAGCGACTTCAAGCCGTCCGGCGGCAACATCGTCGTCGACTGGATCCGGCTGCTGCCGTACGCGCCGTCGGGATCGTTCGTGTCGCGTGTCTTCGACGCAGGCAGCGCAGTCGACTGGGCGACCATCACCTGGAAAGGCCTGACGCCGGCCGGAACCAGCATTGCCATCTACGAGCGCACCGGCGATACGTCGACGCCCGGCACGGGCTGGACCGACTTCGCGCCGGTGGCGGCGAGCGGCGACTACGCGAGACATCCGCATGCGCGGTACGTGCAATACCGCGCCGACCTGGCGACGAGCGATCCGATGATCACGCCGCAGCTGCAGGACGTCATCATCTCGACCGCTCACGCGCCGGTCGCGGTGAACGATGCGGCAACGACTCCGCTGAATACCGCCATCACGTTCAGCGCCAACGCGCTGAACGGAAACCCGCTGGCCGTGAGCAGTCTGGTCAATACCGGAAGCCTGATGTTCAATGACACGGACGTCGACACGCCCAACAAGGTGCAGTTCCGGACGGTTGCCGTCACGACGCCGGCTCACGGCACCGCGACGCTCAATACCACGGGAAGCGTCACCTATACGCCGGCGGCAGGCTACAGCGGCGCCGACAGCTTCACCTACGCGATCAGCGACGGACTGCTGACGTCCAACTACGCGATCGTGACGATGACCGTCGGGAACCGGCCACCGGTGGCCACCGACGACGGCACGAATACGACGCCTGCGTACGTCCTCAACGAAGATGGGACGCTCACGGTCAGTGCCGCGAACCGGGTGACGGCGAACGACAGCGATCCGGATAACGATGTTCTCACCGCGGTCCTGATCGGTGGTGCAACGCAGGGGCAGGTGACGTTGAACGCCGACGGTTCGTTCGTCTACACGCCGAACGCGAACTTCAACGGCACGGACCACTTCAGCTACCAGGTCACGGACTCGTCGGGACAGGTGAGCAACCCCGCGACGGTCTACATCGGTGTGACGGCGGTCAACGATGCGCCGAGCTTCACCAAGGGCGGCGATCAGTCGGTCCTCGGTGCCGGCGCACGCAGCATCGCCCGCTGGGCGACGGGCATCAGCGCCGGACCGGCCGACGAGGCGGGCCAGACGCTGAACTTCCTCGTGACCAACAGCAACACCGCGCTGTTCTCCGTGCCGCCCGCGGTGGCGGCCGACGGAACGCTGACATTCACATCGGTGAACGTGTCGGGCTCCGCAACCGTCACAGTGCAGCTCCACGACAACGGCGGCGTGCTCTACAACGGCGTCGATACGAGCGCGGCGCAGACGTTCGTGATCAACGTCACGGCGGTCGCGTCGCCGACGACGACGACCGTGACGTCGAGCAACAGCCCGTCGCTCTTCGGCGTGCCGATCACGTTGACCGCCACCGTCGCCGCGCCGGGTGCGGGCGCGCCCGTCGGCTCGGTGACGTTCAAGGATGGCGCGGCGACGATCGGATCGGCCGCGCTGGCCGGCGGCGTCGCCACGATGACCACGTCGACGCTGGCCGTCGGCACTCACTCGATCACCGCGGTCTACGCCGGCGCTGCTCTCTTCAACGCCAGCACCTCCGCCGCGTTCTCGCAGGTGATCAGCCCCTCGGCGACGTTGAAAGTCGCGTTCAAGGTTCACGCGATGCAGGACGGCACCAGTAAACCGAAGGTGACGACGATTGCGGTGCCCAACGCGAACGTGCGCGTGTTCGCGACGAGCAACGCATGCACTGGAGGGATCTTCTCGACGATCAACGCCAAGAAGTGGGGCCTCATCTTCGACGGCGCTGACGGTCCGGGCGGAGTCGATGGGTGCGCGCCCGTTTCCGTGGGTTCCTACCAGGCCACCGGTGTGACCGACGTCAACGGCAACGCGACGATCATCGTTCCGCCGCTCAACCTGAGCCTCACCAATCAGTACCTGGTGATCGCGCGGGCGACCAACTTCGACTACGTCAAGACGGCGGCGAGTCCGGATCCGGTGTACTCGCAGTATCCGGTGCTGAAGGTCGCGGCCGGTCAAATGGCGAACGTGCCGCTGGCGATGATTGCCACCTTCAACGGGAAGATCGTGCCGGGTGCGCAGGCCGAATTCTTCGGTTCGTACCTCGACATCGTCCAACCCGAGTACATGGATTGGACCGCCGAGCAGGAGCAGTATCCGTTCGTGATGGTGGCGCAAGGCGGCTGGGACGTGTCGACGAACATCGCGCCGCCGTCGGGATTCCAGACCGACGCGACGTCCATCGCGGCGACCGTTGCTGACCAGACGTCGGCTGTTCAGTTCACGCTGACCGACGTCGGCAGCGACTGGACGGAGACCGCCGTGACGCACGTCATCAACCACCTGGGGACGACGCGGGTCCAGACCTCGTCGGTGCGGATGTTCAACCGCAGGCCGACGAAGGCGAAGCCGGACTTCTGGGCGGTGACGACCAACAGCGGCGCCACCGAGATTCCGGTGCTCCACAACGACGTCGTCGCGCCGCCGAAGACGCTGACGCTCACCAGCGCGACGCAGCCGGCGAACGGAGCCGTGACGTTGGCGAACGGCGTGTTGAGTTACACGCCGAAAGCGAACTTCACCGGCCTGGATACGTTCACCTACACGATCACCGACAGCGTGGGTGTGACGAGCAGCGCAGACGTCAAGGTGAAAGTCGGCGACAAACCGATGATTTTCATCAGCGACGCTGCGGTGAATGAAGGCGCGAGCGGCACGATGACGCCGGCGGTGTTCACCGTGACGCTGTCAGGCGCGCTCGAGATTCCGGTCACGTTCGACTACGCGACGCGGGACCTCACCGCGATCGCGGGCGCACCGGGCTCCGCCGACGCCGATTACGTCGCGGAGACGGGCACGCTCACGTTCGCGCCCGGCGAGACGAGCAAGACCATCACCATCGAGGTGATTGGCGACAACTTCATCGAGCTGCGCGAGACCTTCGCGGTGGATCTGTTGAACGTCATCAACGCCGCCGTGGTGGGAGGGCGCGGGACCGGCGCGATCCTCAATGACGACGCGCTGCCGACGATATCGGCGGCAGACGTCTCCATCGTCGAAGGAAACGCCGGAACGTCGATCGCGAACGTCGTGGTGACGGTCGCCGGCGATTTCCGCGATCCGATCACTGTCGACTACGGGACGGTGGACCTCTCGGCCGTCGCCGGCAGCGACTACACGGCCGTGTCGGGCACGCTGACGTTCGTGCCCGGTGGCGCGCTCACGCAGACGATCCCGATTGCCATCATCGGCGACACGGTCCGGGAAGGAAACGAAGCGTTCGCGTTCCGTTTCGCCAACCCGATCAATGTCAACGTGGTGGCGGGCGGAGCCAGAGTGACGATCCTCGAGGACGATCCGCTGGTCATCTCGATCGCCGACCAGTCGATTGTCGAAGGAGACGCCGGCACGAAGAACGTCATGCTCACGGTGAAGCTGTCGGATAGAGACCCCATGCCAGTGACGGTCAAGTACGCGACGTCGAACGGCACGGCGGTCGCCGGCAGCGACTACGTGGCAGCCTCAGGCACGCTGACGTTCGACCCGGGCATCGTCGCGCAGCAGATCGTGGTGCCGATCATCGGCGACACGGTGGCGGAGAGCAGCGAGACGTTCTTCGTGGATCTGAGCAGCCCGGTCAACGGGATCCTGGGTCAGTCTCACGCCACGGTGACGATCGCCAACGACGACAATTCGACCTGGCTGACGACGACCAGCGCCGACTTCAACACGGGCAAGCTCGGCGCGGGCACGTATATCGGTCTGACCGCGGACGGCGAGCTCATGCTCGCACCGGCGCTGGGCGCGGAGTTCTCCGGCTCGACACTGCCGGCGGGCTGGAGCATCGCCAGCATGGCCGGCGGCAGCGCCGCGGTGGCAAACGGCGCGGTCGTCGTGAACGGCGCGGCGCTGCTGGCGCCGGGCACGTATTCGTCAGGCCGCACGCTCGAAATCGGAGCGACGTTCAGCGGGCCGAATCAGAGCCTCGGATTCGGCGCGACCGCCGCGCTCGTTTCGCCGATGGCGATGTTCGTGACGAAGGCCGACGGTCTCTACGCGAAGACGATCAACGGCACCAAGACGCTGGAGACGCTGATCCCGGGAAGCTGGCTCGGCGCCGCGCACCAGTACCGCATCGATTGGAACGCCGGCAACGCACAGTACCTGATCGATGGCACACAGCTGGCGGCGCATACTCAGATGGCCTGGGGCACCGTGGTGATGAAGCCGGTGGCGGCCGATTCAACCGTCGGCGGCGCCGCACTCACGGTGGACTGGGTCCGCATGTCGCCGTATGCGGCGTCGGCCTCCTTCGTCTCCCGCGTGTTCGATGCCGGTTCGCTGGTTGACTGGAAGCGGCTCGTGGCATCGGTCGCCACACCCGGCGTCTCCACGGTGTCGATCAGCTACTCGATCGGCAACACTCCCCTCCCCGACGCCACGTGGACGCCGTTCACGGCGGTGACGGGCAACGCCGGTCCGCTCGCCGGATCGGCGCGGTACGTGCAGTTCAAAATCGACATGTCGCAGCCAACGGTCGGAGCCAGGTCACCGGTGGTGAGCGACGTGTCCGTGATTTACCAGAAGCAATAGAAGGCCAGGAGCCGGCGTCGCCAGCATTTAGGGCGACGCCGGCTTCGCGTCAGAGGACTCGGGCAGGGCCTGCCTGAGAGTTTCGTGCCTCGGGACGCGGCGGATCCGAAACGCGGGAAGGTCTCAGATCGGCAGACTTTTGCCCGCCTCGGAGATCCGCGGTCCAGACACACGCGTCGACTGCGACCTTGGTCTGATTCTCAACCGGACTGTGGACTCATTCTCAGATGCGGATCAGGCCAATAAGCTCCTCTTCTCGCTCAAAGAGTCATAGCGCCTTGCGGCAGCCTCACGCCGCGGGTCGTTGGGAAGTCGGAATCCCAGGGGAAGGGCCGTTGAGAACTTTAGAGCAGAAGAAATTCACGCTCGCTTCGACGCCCGCGCCCTTGTCGGCCTCGCACTGCGCTCGTCCCATCGCCTGTTCTCGAACGCAGGGCGGAGCGGCATGACGCATCGAAATTCCTTCATCGCGCGTCTGATCGTCGTCGCCGTTCTCGCGGCCGCGGCGCTCGTCTCGAACCCGGTCGCGCAGCCGCGCCGGCGGCCCGGCGTCGTCCGGCAGCTCGAGACGATCAACGGCCGTCGCGCGGTGGCCGGCGAAGTGCTGGTGAAGTTCCGCCGCCAGCTCGGCGCATCCGAGCGGACGCAGCTCGATCAACAGACCGACGCCGATCAGCAGGAATCGGTTGGCGGCGGCGGCCTCCGCCGCATCCACTCGCGGCGCTTCAATACGCAAGCGCTGCTCGCGTTTCTTCAGAATCACCCTGACGTCGAGTACGCCGAACCGAACTACTTAATAGAGGCCGATCGCATTCCGACCGACGGGATGTTCCCTTCGCTGTGGGGCCTCCTCAACACCGGTCAACTCGTCGGAGGAACGCCGGGCGCCGACATCGGCGCGACGTTGGCGTGGGACATCACGACAGGGTCGGCCTCGAACGTCATCGCGGTGATCGACACCGGCGTCGATTACTTTCACAGCGATCTGGCCGGCAACATCTGGACGGCGCCGAACGCGTTCAATGTCACGTTAGGGACGCCACCGCAGACCCAGACGATCACGTGCGCCGCCGGCACGCGTGGATTCAATGCCATCACGAAGACGTGCGATCCCGCCGACGACAACGGCCATGGCACACACGTCTCCGGCACGATCGCGGCGCGCGGCAACAACAGCATTGGTGTGGTGGGCGTGAACTGGACCGCCAAGATCATGGCGTCCAAGTTCCTCGACTCTCAGGGGCTCGGAACGACCGCCGACGCGATCAATGCCCTGGAGTTCGTGATCCAGGCCTCCGCCGCAACCGGCGCGAACGTCAGGATCCTGTCGAACAGCTGGAGCAGCGGCGGCTTCAATCAGATGCTGCTCGACGAGATCACCAAGGCGAACGCGAGCAACATGCTGTTCGTGGCCAGTGCCGGCAACAACGGCGCGAGCAACGACACGACGCCGCGTTTTCCAGCGAGCTACGGCGCCGCACCATACAACGCACCGAACGTGATTGCGGTGGCGTCGTCGAAGAACAACGACACGCTCGCCGGCACCTCGAACTTCGGGTCGTCGTCGGTGCACCTCGCGGCACCCGGCGAAAACATCCTGTCGACTGTCCCATTCGACATCTTCACCGTCGAGTATCAATACATGAGCGGCACGTCGATGGCCGTGCCGCACGTGTCGGGCGCCGCCGCGCTGGTACTGTCACGCTGTTCGCTGACGACCGCTCAGCTCAAGCAAACCCTTCTCGCGAACGTTGATCCGATCCCCGCGCTGACCGGCCAGCTGATCACGGGCGGACGCCTCAACGTGAACGCCGCTCTGCGCGCGTGCTTGCCTGATTTCTCGCTCTCCGCGACCCCTGCGACGCAGACGACCGGAACCGGGACCAGCACGAGCTTCGAAGTCACGGTCACGCCGACCGGCGGATTCAACTCGTCGGTGGCGTTCACCGTGACCGGCCTGCCAGCAGGCGCGACGGCGGGTTTCAGCCCCGCGTCGGTCACGCCGCCCGGGCAAACGCTGATGACGGTGATGTCTGGCCCGACGACACCGTCGGGCAGTTTCCCGCTGACGATTACCGGCACAGCCGGGACTGTGGTCCACACCGTCCCGGTCACGCTCACGATCAGCGGCACTAACACGACGACCAGCGTCGCGTCCGACACGAACCCCTCGACCTACGGCACGGCCGTTACGTTTACCGCGGCAGTCACCGGGTCCGGCACTCCGTCGGGAGCCGTCACGTTCAAGGATGGATCGACGACGATCGGATCCGCGCCGCTCGACGCGAGCAGCCACGCGACATTCACGACGTCATCGCTCGGCGCAGGCACCCACTCCATCACCGCCGTGTATGGAGGCGACAGCAGCTTCAGCGGCAGTACGTCGACGGCGTTGTCGCAGGTGGTGAACAAAGCCACGCTGACGGTGACGGCGGACGGCAAGTCGCGGGGGTACGGCGATCCGAACCCGACGTTGACCGCGTCGTTCAGCGGGTTCCAGAACGCCGAGACGCTGGCGACGAGCGGCGTCACCGGCTCGCCGAATCTGACGACGACGGCGACGCCAACGACGACGGCGGGCTCAGCCTCGATCACAGCTGCGATCGGAACGCTGGCGAGCGCCAACTACACCTTCACGTTCGTGAACGGCACCCTGACGATCAACAAAGCTGCGCTGACCGTGACCGCGGACGACAAATCGCGCGGCTACGGCGACGCCAATCCGGCATTCACGGCGACGTTCAGCGGCTTCAAGAACGGCGAGACCCTGGCGACGAGCGGCGTCAGCGGGTCGCCGAGTCTGACGACGACCGCGACGGCGACGAGCGGCGTCGGCACCTACGCGATCGTGGCGGCCGCAGGGACATTGGCGAGCGCGAACTATACGTTCACCGTCGCGAACGGCGCGCTGACGGTCAACAAGGCTTCGTTGACCGTGACGGCGGATAACAAGTCGCGCGCCTACGGTGATGCCAATCCGGCGTTCACCGCGACGTTCACGGGCTTCAAGAATAGCGAGACGCTGGCGACGAGCGGCGTAACCGGTTCGCCGAGCCTCACCACCAGCGCGACGACAGCGAGCACGGCCGGCACCTACACGATTGTCGCCGCCGCCGGTACGCTGGCCAGCGCCAACTACACGTTCACCTTCGCGAACGGCACGCTCACGGTGAACGCGGCCACGCTGGCCGTGACCGCAGACAACAAGTCGCGCGGCTACGGCGACGCCAATCCGACCTTCACCGCGACAATCACCGGCTTCAAGAACGGCGAGACGCTGGCGACGAGCGGCGTGACTGGAACGCCGAGTCTGACCACGACTGCGACGGCGGCCAGCGGCGTCGGCGCCTATGCGATCGTGCCCGCGATCGGATCGCTGGCAAGTGCGAACTACACCTTCACGTTCGTCAACGGCACGCTGACGGTCAACAAGGCGGCGCTGACCGTGACCGCCGACAACCAGTCGCGCGGCTACGGCGATGCGAACCCCGTCCTGACGGCCTCTTTCGCTGGATTCAAGAACGGCGAGACGCTCGCGACCAGCGGCGTGACCGGGTCGCCGAATCTGACGACGACGGCCACGAGCAGCAGTGCGCCTGGAACTTTCCCGATCGCCGCCGCACCGGGAACGTTGGCGAGCGCCAACTACACGTTCACGTTGGTCAACGGCACGCTGACGGTCAACAAAGCGACACTGACCGTGACGGCGGACGACAAGTCGCGCGGCTACGGCGATGCGAATCCGACGTTCTCCGCGACCTACAGCGGCTTCAAGAACGGAGACACGCTCGCGAGCGTGACTGGCTCGCCGAGTTTCGCAACGACGGCGACCGGCAGCAGCGTCGCCGGGACGTATCCCATCACCGTTGCCGCCGGGACGCTGAGTAGCGCGAACTACACCTTCGCGTTCGTCCCCGGCACGCTGACAATCAGCAAAGCCGCGCTCTCCGTCGTCGCCGATAACCAGTTGCGTGGCTACGGCGATGCCAACCCCACGCTCACGGTCACGTACAGCGGGTTCAAGAACGGCGACACATTCCCGACGAGCGTGACGGGCGCACCGAGTGTGACGACCACGGCGAACGCCAGCAGCCCGGTCGGCAGCTACTCGATTATTCCGGCCGCCGGAACTCTGGCGAGCGCGAATTACGCCTTCACATTCGTCAATGGCTCGCTGCAGGTGACGACGGCGCCGCTGACCGTCACCGCGACCAACAAGACCCGCGGATACGGCGCGGTGAATCCGACGTTGACCGCGAGCTATGCCGGCTTCGTCAACGGCGACACTGCAGCATCGCTGGGCGGTACGCTGACCTTCAACACGACGGCGACGACTGGCAGTCCCGTCGGGACCTATGCGATCACACCCTCGGGCCTGACGTCGACCAACTACACGATCAGCTACGTCAACGGCACGTTGACGGTGACGCCCGCGCCGCTGACGATCACCGCCAGCGATCAGACGAAGGCATACGGTGCCGCGAATCCAGCGCTGACGGTGAGCTACAGCGGCTTTGTCAACGGCGACACCGCCGCCATTCTCACGACACCGCCGACGGTGACGACGACCGCGACGGCGACGAGCGGCGTCGGCACGTATCCGATCACCGCGAGCGGCGCGGT
>DAIUKO010000167.1:0-15988 GCA_036848175.1 Vicinamibacterales bacterium
CCAGCAGCTGGTTCGACTCGAGCTGCCACCGATCGAGGATGTCGCGCAGGTTGTGGTTGTAGACCACGAACAGATCGCCGGCCGGTCTGAACGTCCATCGCACGATGCGGACGTGGTCTTCGGACTCGAGCTCGGCGTCGCGTTGCTTGCTGAAGCTGACGATGCCGGCCGCGTCGGGATCGTCGCACTCGATCCCGATCACCAGCGCCTTGGGACCGGCGAGCGCGCGGACCCGCGTGACGCCGGTCGGCAATGCGCCTTCGATCGGATCGGCCTGACGGAAATCGGTGGCGACGTCGGCGGCCGCCCAGTCGAGCTCGCTGAGAACGCCGTCAACCGTCAACGCGTTGCCAAGAGGCGCGATACGAAGCTCTCGAGACGGAGGGTCTTGCCCGCGGGCCACTTCCGCCGCCAGCATCATCGCCGCGAGAATCGAGTACAGTCGAACTCCGGAGGACGCTCCGTGGAACCGCATCGTCGGTCTTCAGATCTTATCCGTGCGGCGGCGGTGACGTTGCCGCTCGTCTGGGCCGCGTCGGCTCTGCTGCACTCGCAGCCGACAGTCCCGCAGGCGACCTACGTCGGATCGGAGGCCTGCAAACGCTGCCACGCGCCGACCTACGAACGCTGGTCGAAAACGCGGATGGCCAACGTCGTCCGCGATCCGAAGCAGCATCCGGAAGCGGTGCTCCCAGATTTCACGAAACCGGATCCGCTGCTCACGTTCACACTCGACGACGTCGCGTTCGTCTACGGCAGCAAATGGAAGCAGCGCTACTTCACGCGCGTCGGCAACGACTACTACCCGCTGCCCGCGCAGTGGGACGTCACGCACCGCGTGTGGCGGCCGTACTTCGTCCAGCCGAATACCGACTGGTGGGTGAAGTTCTACCCCGCCGACAACATGAAGCGGCCGACGGGACCGCTCTGCGACGGCTGCCACTCGGTCAACTACGACGTGAAGACGAGGGGCGTGACCGAATGGAACGTCGGCTGCGAACGATGCCACGGGCCGGGCAGCGACCACGTTCGCCAGCCGACGACCGCGAACATCGTCAATCCGTCGAAGCTCGATTACGTGCGCGCGAACGACACCTGCATCCAGTGCCACTCGCAGGGTCAGCCGCTGCAGAATCCCATCGACGGTCAGCACTACGACTGGCCGGTCGGATTCCATCAGGGCGGCAGCCTGAAAGACTTCTGGCGCCTCGAGGAGCATCGCCTCGGCGAGACGACGTTCACGCATTTCGCCGACGGGACGGCGCACAAGAACCGGATGCAGGGCAATGATTTCGTGCAGAGCGTGATGTACCGCCGCGGCGTGACCTGCTTCGCGTGCCACGATGTCCACGGCACCTCGAACAACGCGGATCTGATCAAGCCGGTTCGCGACCTCTGCGTCACGTGCCACTCGCCCTCGTCGCCAAACGGACCGCACACCGCGACGATCGCGCAACACACGCATCACGCGCCGGGGAGTGCCGGCAGCGAGTGCGTGGCGTGTCACATGCCGAAGATCGAGCAGACGATCGCCGACGTCAACGTGCGCAGCCACACCTTCGTCTTCATCACGCCGGCGGCAACCGAACGGCTGAAGGTGCCCAACGCGTGCAACACCTGCCACACCGACAAGTCGACGGAGTGGGCGCACGATGCGCTGAAGCGCTGGCCCGAGCTCTCGCCCTGGCGCGTCGGAGGTTGAGCGCGCGGCGACAGCACTCGCAGGCGGCCCTTTCCGGGCCGCAACCCGCGTCACTCGGCGCGTAGCGCGACGAGCGGATCGGCGCGGAGCGCGCGTCGAATCGGGATCAGACAGGCGGCGACCGCGCACAGACCGAGCGCGCCGCTGACCGCCGCAATGACGGTGAGATCTGCGCCGTCAGCGGCGAACAGGAAGTGCGACAACGCGCGCGACACGGCCATCGCCCCGACGGCGCCGATGGCAAGTCCGATCGCCATCGCTCGCAGCTCACCGTTGATCAGCGCCTGAGCGATCCGACGCGGTGTCGCACCCAGCGCCAGGCGGATGCCGATCTCGCGCGTGCGCCGGCCGACGGAAAACGCCGTCACGGCGTACACGCCGATCATCGCCAGCATCAGCCCGGTCGCGCCCGCAATGGCGATGAGATTCGTGTTGAAGCGCCGCGATCCAACGGAGGCGGCGAGAATCGACGCCATCGGACGCGTACTCGACGTCGCGACGTCCTTGTCGAGGCGCCGCACCTCGGCGCGAACGCGATCGGCTGCCGTCAGCGGGTCGGTTGACGTTCGAATCGTCCAGTACATTCGCGCGGCGACGAACTGCGCCTGACCGGCCGGCATCTGGCGCAGCGGCACGTACAGGTCGGCCGTCGGTCCGGCGTCGAGACCGAACTGTTTGACGTCGGCGCAGACGCCGACGATCTCGAGCGCGTCGGCGTCGACGATGATGTGCTCGCCGACCGGCGAAGCGCCCGGCCAATGCCGATCGGCCAACGTGCGGCTGACGATCGCCACTCGCCTCGTCGCCTCACGGTCCGCGTCGGTGAACTCGCGGCCGTCGCGAAGCGGTATGCCCATCACGTGGAAGTATCCCGGCGTGACGATGCGATAGTGCGCCTGGGGAATCTCGTCGCGCGGCGGCTCGGGCCGGCCGGAGGCGCGATAGTCCACGGTGTTCAACAGACCGCTCAGCGGCAGCAGCGAAATGGCGGCCGCGTCGCGCACGCCATCGATTCGCGTGAGCGCCCCGCGGAGGCGATCCGCGAACACGATCAAGTCCGGCGGCTTCGCATACCGTGACGGCGGCAGCGCCAGTTGCGCGGTCAGCACCTCCCGGCCGTCGAACCCGGGATCGACCGCCTGCAATCTCGCGAAGCTGCGGACGGTCAGCGCCGTCGCCGCGAGCAGCATCACAGACAGCGCGATCTCGGTCGACACGAACACGCGATGCACGCGGCTGCGCAGCGTGCCGCCGACATGGGAGGCGACGAGATCGAGGTGCTCGACGAACCCGTTCGCACGCGACAGGAGCAGCGCCGGCGCCGCGCCGCAGACGAGTGCGGCACCGGCGGTGACGGCGACGGCGAAGGTGGCGACGCCGGGCGTGAGGCCAACATCATCGAGCCGCGGGAAGGCGCTGCCGCCCCACCACACCAGTACGCGCGTCAGCGCGCGAGCCGTGAGCAGCCCGACGGCGCCGCCAGCTGCGACGAGGACGGCAATCTCGCCGAGGATCTGGCCGGCGATGCGCGCCCGCGTGGCGCCGAGCGCGGCGCGCATGCTCAGTTCGCGGCTTCGCGCGGCGAGCGCCGCGAGCAGCAGGTTCGCGATGTTGGCGCACGCGACCAGGAGCAGGAGCGCGACCGCGCCGAGCAGCGTGAGCAGCAGCGACCGCGCGTCGCCGACGATCTCGCGGTCGAGCGGGAACAGGTTGACGCCGATCTTCTTCGCGTTCGCGTCGGGATAGTCGTGCCTCAGCCGCGCGGCGATCGCATCGAGGTCGGCCTTGGCCGCAGTCAGCCGCACGCCGGCCTTCACGCGCGCGACCACGCGCAGGAAGCCGGCGCCGCGGTCGGGCAGGCGCGGATCGGACTCAATCGACAACGGCACGGCGATCTCGGCGTCGCGAAACGGCAACACGAAAGCCGCCGGCAGCACGCCGACGACGGTGTACGCGGTGCCGTTCAGCGACACGAGTCGTCCGACGATGCCGGCATCGGCGCCGAAACGCCGCCGCCAGAGGCCGTCGGTCAGCACCGCAACCTGGGCGCGGCTGTCTCCGGATCCGAGAAGGCGGCCGATTGCCGGCCTTACACCGAGGAGATCGAAGAACGTCGGATCGACGCGGACGCCTTCGAGCCGCTCCGCATCGCCGACGCCGGTCAGGTTGGCCGTCCAGTTGATGAACGGCGCGAGTCCCTCGAGCACCGTGTTTTGCGCGCGATAGTCGGCAAGGTCCAGCGCCGAGAACGGCGCGCGATCGCGCTCGACGCGCGCGTTCCACATCCAGACCAGCCGCGCCGGATCGCGTACCGGCAGCTGGCGCAGCACGACCGCCTCGACCACCGCATACACCGCGGTCGAGGCGCCGATCCCAATCGCCATCGTCGCCACCACCGCGATGGTCGTGACCGGCCGGCGCCGCAGCCATCTCGAAAGGGTTCCCATGTCGAGGCCAGCTTAACTGTGTTATAGATATAACGTCAACAAGATATGACCATTGCTGTGACGACCGGCGGCGACTGGCTGCTGCTGATCTACCTGCTGCCGGCGAAGCACGCCCACGCGCGTGTCCAGGCGTGGCGGCGGCTGCAGCGACTCGGCGCGGTGCCGCTGAAGAACTCGGCCTACGTCCTGCCCGACTCGGCCGAGGCGCGCGAAGACTTCGAGTGGATCAAGAACGAGATCATCGGCATCGGCGGTCAGGCCATGGTGCTCGCCGCCCGAGCACCGGATGCGGCGACGCGCGACGAAATCGTTCGGACGTTCCAGTCGGCGCGAGCCGACGCGTTTGCCGAGCTCGCCCGCGTGGGATCGAAGCTGCTCGAGCGATCGTCCCGATCGCGCCGCGGCGCCAGGCCGTCGAACCTGCGCGCGCTCAAGCAGGCGGCGCGGCGCCTCCGCGAGCGCTTCGAGGATGCCGTCCGCGTCGACTTCTTCGGCGCGCCCGGACACGATCGGGTCGCTGAGCTGATCGCTCGCATCGAACAGGGCGCACGAAAGGAGACCGGCGTGAAGACCTCAGCCCACGCGGCGGCAATCAATCGGAAGGACTACCGGGGCAGAACATGGCTGACCAGACCGCGGCCCGGCGTGGATCGCATGTCCTCGGCCTGGTTGATTCGGCGGTTCATCGATCCCGACGCGTCGTTCGTCTTCGGCGATCCAGCGAGCGCACGTCCGGCGATCGCGCGCGGCGCGATTCCCTTCGACACCTTCGAGGCGGATTTCGGCCACCACGGATCGCACTGCACCTTCGAAACGCTCTGCGATCGCTTCGCCATCGCCGACGAAGGCGCACGGTGGATCGGCCGGCTGGTTCATGATTTGGACTTGAAGGAAGACACCTACCGCGAGCCCGAGGCGGCTGCGGTCGGCCGCATGGTCGAGGGACTCCGCCGCATGTATCACGACGACCAGACGCTGCTCGGTCAAGGGATGGCGACGTTCGAGGCCTTGTATCAGTCGTTCACGGCGAAGGCGGGATCGTCGTCTTCGCGCGCCCCACGCACCACCGGATCGCGGCGCCGGCACATCCGGCGCGCCGCTAAAAGGTGACCGACGCGCCGAACTGCATCTGCCGCGCCGGCTGCGCGCTGAAGATGCGGCCGAAGTTCGGCGTGAAGGCGACGCGATTCGGCACGTCGAAGTTCGCGCGGTTGAGGACGTTGAACACCTCGGCGCGCAGCGCGAGCCGGGCGCTGCCGATCGCGACGCTCTTGTTCACGGCCAGATCGACCGCGGCATAGCCCGGCGCGAACACGCCGTTGCGCGGCGAATTGCCGAGCGTGAACGCGGCCGGCAGCGAGAAGACGCTCGTGTCGAACCATTGCGCGGGCGTGCGGCCGGCGATCGCGTTCGGATCGCCGGAGACGTTCGGGCGCTGCGCCGGCCCCGAGCCGATGTTGGCGCGGTCGGTGCCGAGGATGACTGTGAACGGCGCGCCCGACTGCAGCGTCACGATCCCGCTGACGTCCCAGTTGCGTCCCAGCGCGTAGGTGAAGTTGCCGACGAAGCGGTGGCGGTGATCGAAGCTCGCCGTGGCGCGCTCTGCCGCCATGTTCCTGACGTCCTGGGGCAGGTTTGTTTCGGCGGTGGTCGCGCCCGGATCGGACGCATCGTCGATTGCGTTCGAGAGCATGTAGTTCGCGGAGAACGACAGGCCGCGAGACAGCCGCTGCGTCGCTTTGAGGGTGAGCGCCTTGAAGATCGAGTAGCCGTCCCAGCGAATGGTGGTGACGTTGGCCAGCGCCGGAATCGGCCGCCGTGCCGCAATCGGTCCGGGGCCCGGCTCGGGGACGTTGAGCACGGTCGAACTGTCCGCGCCGATCACGCTCGAGTACAGATAGGTCGCTTCGACGGCGGTCGTCGGCGTCAGCTGCCGTTGAACGCCGATGCTGACGTTCTTCGCGTACTCGGTCCGGAAATCGTGGTTCATCGTGTTGCCGCCGGCGGTGCCGTTCGCCGGCGCCAGCAGCATCGTCCTCGTCACCAGCGTCGGCTGGAGCGCGTCGGCGGGCACATTCACGCTCTTCGCGAAGAAGAAGGGCAGGGTCTGCGCCAGCGCCTGCTGCACGCTGTACGCCCACTGATTCAGGAACACACCGAATCCGGTGGTGATGACCGTGCGCGCGTCGCGCGGCGGCGACCACACGACGCCGAGGCGCGGCGCGAACCGGAGGTAGCTGGGACGCAGCAGCGCGGCGGTCCAGCCGGCGTCGCGCGACGTGACGTACGGGATGGGGATTTGCGGGAGCAGCGGCAGCGCCGACGGCGAGATGTTGCCGCGATCGTCGCTCGCGATCACGAAGCGGCCGCCCGGCACGTTCACGTCGATCGCGGACAGACGATTGTCGACGTCGTTCATCTGTCCGTTGATCTCATAGCGGAGCCCGTAGTTGATCGTCAGGTTCTGCGTGGGCCGCCAGTCGTCCTGGCCGTAGACGTGGAGCCACGTCGTCCGGCCGTGCTCGTCGGCGCGGCCGATGCCCGCCTGCGCCGCGCTCGGATAGCCGAGGAGGAAATCGGCGAGCGCGTTGCCGCTCCACTGGCCGTTGAACGTGAACGCGCCGCGCGCGGTCTGCGGGTTGACCGGATTGAACAACAGCCGGAACAGGTACGCACCCAGCTTGACGCGATGCGCGCCGCGGTCGATCAAAATGTTGTCGAACAGCTCGAAGCTGCGATTCTGCCGCGACACGATCGTCGTGGGATCGCCAATCGTGCTGTAGAGGCCGCCGAACGAGACCTGCGGATATCCCATGTCGCGCGGATCGCCGGTGACGCCCTGCAGGCCGGTGGCTGCCGCGAAGGGCACGCCTTGGTTCTCGCTCGCCTGCCCGCCGCCGACGTCGAGATATCCGAACCGCAGCTCGTTCAGCAGCGACGTCCCGAACGTGTGCGTCTCGCTGATCCCGAGGCTGTAGGTTTTGGTCGTGACGAACCGGCCGAAGCCGGGGACGAGCGCCTCGTTGAGCTGACTCGTGCCGAACGGCTGGGTGTCTTCGACGTCGAACACGATGAAGCGGCCGAAGAGAACGTCGCGCTCGCCCGCACGCCGATCCACGCGCAGCGTGAATTGATCCATCTCGTGGATTTCGGGATCGGTGGCGAGCAGATTCTGGACTTCGCCGCGGCTCGTCGCATCCGGCGCCTTGTCGAGCAGAGCGATCGCCACCGCGTCGAGGCGGCTTTGCGGGATTCGATTATCGGGAAACGGCGTACAAGTCGTCACGCCGCTGCTCGTCGTGCGCGTCAACGGATCGCAAATCGGCGGCAGCGACGAGAAGTCGCCCTGCCGCGCAGCGCTCGACGGCACCGAGAAGGTCTGCGTCAGCGATCGTGTGATCCGCTGCCCTTCGTAGTTCGCGAAGAAGAATGTGTTGTTGCGGCCGTCGAACCACGAGCCGAGCCGCACCGGTCCCCCCGCGCTGCCGCCGAACTGATGCTGCCGCAGCGGCGGAATCGGCGCTGACGGATCGTCGAAGTAGTTGCGCGCATCGAACTGATCGTGCCGGAAGAGCTCGAGCGCGCTGCCGCGGAATTGATTCGTGCCCGACTTGGTGACGACGTTGATCAGCGCCGACGCCTTCCCGCCGAACTCCGCCGGATACATCGTCTTCTGGATCTTGAACTCCTGGATCGCATCGACCGACGGGCTGACGGCGAGGTTGTTCAGGTATTCGTCGGTGACCTTCACGCCATCGAGCAGATAAATGTTGTGGCCGCTGCGCTGACCGTCGACTGCCGGCAGCGCGCCGGCTTGCTGCAGCGCCGCGCCGCGGGTGCCGCCCGGCGGAAGGACGACGCCGTCGCTCAACTGCGCCAGCTGCAGGAACTGGCGGCCGTTGAGCGGAAGCTGGGCGAGCTGACGTCCCTCGATCGTGTCGCTGATCTCGGCGTTTGCCGTCTGCAGCAGGGGCGTGGCGCCGGTGACCGTCACGGCGTCGGTGAGCTGGCCGATCTCGAGCGTCAGCGACAGGTGCAACCGTTGGCCGGCGGCGACGACGATGTCGCGCTCGCTGGTCGTTTTGAATCCATGGAGCGTCGCCGACACGTTGTAGCGGCCGCCTGGCAACCCCGGCAGGAAGAAACGTCCGGCGCCATCCGCAAACCGAACGATCCGGAATCCGCTCGCGGCGTGTGTCGCCGTCACCTCGGCGCCCGGCAGCACACCGCCTTGGGCGTCGACGACGACGCCGTCGATCTCTCCGGTATTGGTCTGGGTGTGCGCGTCAGAAGTCGACAGCGTGATGGCCGCCGCGCAGACGAGCGCGGTCACCGATATCCGCCGAATCCGGTGTCCGGCAGGCATCACGCAGTCCATCCGCGAGAGCTAGAACGAGCACGCGAACGAAGTCCTGATAGCGTATCCGGTTTTCTGCGTCGAGGGGGGAAGATCGCGCAGCGCGCCGCTCGACCGCTGTGAATCCGACGGATGGAACATCGGTCCACCCGCGATCGACAGCTGCCATTTTTTTCCTGGCTGTGCGATGTGCAGCGACGGCCCGATGAGCAGCCGTGCGCCGCCCTCGGACTCCGCCACATCCCAGAACCCTTCGAGGTCCTCGCCAATCGCTTCCGCACCGAGCGAGACGGCCGCATTGAGCCGACGGCTCCAGCCAACCGTGCTGATCATGTCCATCGCGTCGCGATCCGGCGCGGACCGCGGGAACTGGAAGAGAACGTTTCCGTGGACTTGCGATTGATCGAACGTCCGGCCGGCGACAACGCGGGTCAGCAATACATCGACGCCGCCGGCTTCGTGCAGCAGTCCGCCGCCAATCGCGAGCGCGACTGGAGACGATGACGGCACCAGGACGGAGAACAAGGCCTCGCCTTGCTGCGACGTCTGATAAGTCTCCTGCGTGGACGCCATCCCCAGGCGGCCCACGAGCGTCCAGCGTCCGATCGACGCCTGCACGCCGACGCGCTGCTCGGGACCGTTGGCCGTAGAACTTTGAAATGTCTGCTCTCCGAAGCCGACGTCGTAGTCGACACGGATGCCGGGCTTCGACGTGTCCGGCGCGGTCGTGAGCGAAAACACGAATGGCCGGTCTTGCGCCTGCGCGAGGCCGGGCGCGATCAGGCAGAGCGGCAACATCGTGAGCAGCAGTGCTCGTTCGGTAAGCATGCGCAAGGCTACAAGGCGACAATCACAATCGTGTGACACGGGAGCAACGGTTACGGCAATCGTGCAACTCGAATCACCGACGCCGGCGTGCGTCCCGACGTCCACGCGACAATCGCCGCATCGGCCGTCGATGTGACAACCGGATAAACAGCCGGCTCGGCGCCGCTCACGATCGTTCGCCCGAACGATGGTCGGCCCGCGGAATTCATCGTCGCTCGTGCGAACGCAGCGCGACGCGTGCCATCGGCCAGCTCATCCCACGCGAGCGCGAGCGACCCGTCTGCGGCGGCGGCGATCTGCGGATGATGCGGCATGCCTTCGGTCGGAATCCGCTGCCGCGGAGAGAAGTCGCGGCCGTCGGTGGACGAGGCGTAGAACAAGGCGATCGTCTCAGCCTCTCCTTCGGTGATGAGCGTCGGCCAGACGATATGGATCCGGTTCTGCGCGTCGATCGCCATCGCCGGCCCATCGTCCGGGCATCCTTCGAGCTCCCATTTGTCTTCGCTGACACGAACTGGCGGCGCGAAAGTGCGTCCGCCGTCGCGTGAGATCGTGAACGCGATGTCGCGGATGTTGCCCGGGTAGACGTGACGCCACGCAGCGAGCACGGAGCCGTCGCCGGCGGCTGTGAGCGCAGTCTTGCAGCAGTAACACACACCACCGGTGATCGCGTGCGGCGCCGTCGACCCGTCGAGCGCCGCGATGTAGAGCTTCGACTTCTGCGCCATCGCGACGCCGTCAGGTTTCTGGCCCGAATGCTGATGGTGCATCGTCGCCATCGATGCCCCCGGGGAGTCGTGCGCGGCAAGCTCGCGGTGATCGAGCCAGACGACGAACGGACGCCCGGCTGACGCGAGACGACCGGACGTCACGGCTTCCCATCCGCGATTGCCCGGAGCGTCGCCGCCGGGGACAGTTGCCGCACGCGCGAACGAACGACCACCGTCGTTCGAACGCGCGTAAACGAGCCTGGTGCCCTTCTCGCTTTTCGTCGTCCAGACGACGGTGACGATCGGTGGATCGCCGGGTTGAAGGACGACGCGCGGCGGCTGTTCGCCGTTGACGCGGGCGTCTCCGTCTTTGTCGTTGACGCGGACTGGTGAGGCGAACGTGCGGCCGGCATCGCGGCTCGTCGCGAGGAAGATGTCCGTTGCGCCGCTCGGTAGCGACGCGCCCCAGACGACCGCAACGAATGTGCCGTCGGCAGCGATCGACGGCGTCGCACTCGAACGATCCCGAACGGCGAGCGTCACGTCGCCGGACGCGCCGGCCTCAGAAGTCCGGCTGAAGCCGGACGCCGCCGATGCGAGCGGACCAGCGACCAGGGACGGACCAGGGACCAAGGACACACCAAGGACCAAGCACCAAGGACCAAGGACTCTCAGAAACTCCACCGGACCCCCAACTGCATCTGCCGCATGTCCGCGATCGCGGTCACCTGGCGGAACGTCGGCAACGGCGTGGCGCCGGTGCCGAAGGTGTTGTTCACGTTGACCGTGTTCACGTGGTTGAACAGATTGAACGCTTCGAGCATCAGGTCGAGCCGCTGGCCCTCGCCGAAACGGATCGGACGCGACAGTCGGAGGTCGAACGTCGACGACGCGCAGTCTTCCGCGACGTTCGACAGGCATGAGAAACGAGCCGAGTTCCTACCGACGCCTTCCGGCCGATCGTTGACCGTCGTGTCGTTGTTGCGATCGTTGCCGGTGACGACATTGAACGGCAGCGGCGTCGCGTACGAAAAGACGTAGCCGATCTGCACCCCACCGAGCACGCGTCGCAGCCTCGCGCTCGTTCCGTCACCGAACGTCCCGCTAACGACGATGCGATGCCGCTGATCGTTGTCGGACGGACCCTTGTCGCCGAGGATGTTGACGTTGTCCTGCGGCGTGCTGAAGAACGCGTTCCCGACGTCGTCGATCGCGTTCGACCACGTGTACGACAGACGCGCGCGTCCCCACGAGGCGGACCGCGTCATGAGCGACACGGTGAGTCCGTCGAACCACGAATCGCCGAGCGCATCGTATTGACTGATGTTGGCGAAGTTCGGATTCGGCCGGCCGAGGTTCGGGATGCCGAGCGCGGCCGCCTGCGCGACCGTCAACGTCGGGACGTTCACGTTGCGCGACATGATGATGCCGCGTCCCCGCACGTAGCTGTAGCCGACGGTTGCGGCCAGCCGCTGTCCGATCGCGCGGTCTACCTCGACGGAGGCCTGCGCGCTGTGGCCATCCTCGATCGCCGGATTGATGGTCGTCGTCGCGATCAGAACGTCTGGCGGAAACGACGGCAGCACGGATGGAAACACCGGGGAGCCGATCTGTCCGAACGAGAGTTGCGCCGTCTGATACTTCGTGCCGTCGCGCTGCAGCGCGTTTGACGTGGCGCGCAGTGGAATGCGATCGAAATACAACCCGCCGCTGGCGCGAATGACGGTGCGGCCGTCGCGGGGCGAGAACGCGAGGCCGAGCCGCGGCGACACGTTGTTGGCGTCGAGTTGAATCGGCTCCGGCAGCCACTGCAGGTCGTAACGAATGCCGCCGTTGATCGTCAGGTCCGCGCGCGGCCGCCACTCGTCCTGCACGAAGACGCCGAGATTCGGATTCGATTGAAACTGCGACGGCGCGCCAAACGCCTGCTGGTACGTGGAGTACACGCCGCGCTGAAAATTCGCCAGCGAGGTGAAGGTGTAGACGCCCTGCAGCGCGCCAGGGAAGGTGATGTTCACGCGGTTGGTCAGGAAATCGACGCCCGCTTTCAGCAGGTGCTCGCCGCGCTGCAGCGTGATCGTGTCGACCGCCTCGAAGACGTCGAGATCGCGCGCCGTCGGCGACGACGTCGACGTGCCAAAACTCGCCACGCCGGAGATGTTCACCGCCGGGCCGATCAGGTCGTTCACCGGCGCGCCGAGTCGGCTGCGCGTGAACTGCGCCCGCGCTTCGTTGATCGCCCCTGACGACAGCGTCGACTGAAAGTTCACCGCCACCGTCTGGTCGGTGTCGGTCAGCGCCGCGCCGCGACTGACGTCGTTGAGCGCGCCGACCGTGCGCGCGTTCTGACTGTCCACCGTGTAGACGTTGTAGCGCAGCTGCAGCCGCGACGCCGACGTCGCCTGATGATCGGCGCGCACGAACGCGTTCGTCGTCGTGTACCCGGTTGAAAAGTTCCCGGTCCTGATGCGCGGTCCGGTGTACCCGGTCGAGTCGAGGACGTTGTTGATCGTCAGGACCGACGCCGGCGCGATCGTGACGATGCCGGTGCGATCGAGCCGGGTCTGCTCGACGTTCCCGAACAGGAACGTTCGATCCCTGGCGATCGGACCGCCGAGGCTGAACCCGTACTGGTTCTGCGTCAACGGATCTTTGAGCGGCTCGAGCGTCGCTGCGTCGCGCCGCGGCGACAGCGGGTTCCGCGCATCGAAGACATCGTTCCGGAAGAACTCGTAGACGCGGCCCTGCACACGGTTGGTGCCGGACTGCGTGACGACGCTGATGGTGCCACTCGAGGCACGGCCGAACTCGGCGACGCCGCCCGAGGTCACCACCTGAAATTCGCGAATCACTTCCTCGCTGAAGAACGTTCCCGCGAGATCGGCCGCGTCGTCGTTCGCCGACAGGCCGTCGACGATGAAGCTGTTGCCGAGATTGCGCTGCCCCGCGACGGATATACCAGTGCCGGGGACCGCCGACGTTTCCGCGAACCGATCCGTCGATCGCAGGTTCGTCCGTGAGACGTTCGGCGCGAGCGTGGCGAGGTCGAGGTAGTTGCGCCCGTTGAGCGGCAGCGTGTCGATTTCCTCCGGCGCGATCGACGCGGCCGACTGCGTGCGGCGCACCTCGACGAGCGGTGCGGGCGCTTCGACCTGGACCGATTCAGCGAGCGCCGCCGGCTTGAGCGTGACCGGCACGTCCAGTTGATCGCCGACCGCGAGCGTCAAGTTCGCGTTCGCGGTCGTGAAACCCGGCAGCTGCACCGACAGGTGATAGACGCCGACCGGCAGATACTGCAGCCGGAAGCGGCCGCGGCTGTCGGTGACGGTCGACGTCACTTGATTCGTATCGTGATTGCGGATGTCGACGGTCGCGCCGGGCACGACCGCTTCGCTGGCGTCGCGCACCGTGCCGGTGACGCTCGCCGACGTCACGGTCTGCGCCGACAACACCGCGGGACTGATTGACAAACAAAGACACGCAGCCGCGAGCCATCCGCCCAACGACCCTACCCCGGATCGCATACACACCTCCGAAGAGTCGAGAACGCCCTTTTCTTGCGCTGAGGCGAAGGGTGTTTACGATTTGGGAGGCGGAGCGTCAGGACGATCGGCGCGCGCGAGCACTGACGGCGCGATCGCCGACGGCGTGTCGACCGATTGCAAGGCGACGAAGGTTGTGGAGAAATGCGTGAGGAGCCCGGCGCCGCTCGACAGCGAAACAAGCGCCGAATCCGAAGGGGCGCACGCGGCGCGCATCAGACATTCGGATGCGGCCGGCTTCGCGCGATGCATCGGACAGAGATCGCCCGGCGTGGCGTTCGGACAGCACATCGCCAGCGCTGCGACGCAGACGGCGCCGAACTGGCATGTGAGCCAGACGAGCGCGACCGATCGCAGAAACCGCACGGAGCGCATGAACCTTGATATCTTACCGGAATCGGGAACCCTAACGGCGCAGGAAGAACGCCCAAAGAATAAGATCGTGGTTCGGACCCTGATCCTGACACTCGGGCTCGTCGGTGCATTCGGCGTCATCGCCTACGCACAGGATCCTGATCAGCCGCCCACGTCCTCGACGACCTCGGAAGAACCCCACGAGCAGCATCAGCGCGATGCTGGCCTCAGCGGCGCGTGGTCCTGGTCGGCAGACGCCAACCTGTTCTACGGCTTCAACTACCAGCAGCGGCGGAAGGAGTTCACGCAGTTCAGCGCCTGGGAGTCGCAGAACTGGTTCATGTTCGGCGGCACACGCCAGGCTGGGGCCGGCCGTCTGACCCTGCATGCGATGGCCTCGCTCGAGACGTTCACGATGGCGCCAATCGGCTCGCCGCAGCTCTATCAAACCGGCGAGAGCTTCCAACAGTCGCCGCTGGTGAATTACCAGCATCCGCACGATCTGCTGATGGCGCTCGGCGCGACGTACCGGATCGATCGGCCGGGCATCGCGTACTTGTTTGGGGCGCATCTGGTTGGCGAGCCGGCGCTCGGTCCGCCGGCGTTCATGCACCGTGAATCGGCGCGCGACAACCCGCAGGTCCCGTTGTCCCACCACGCGATCGATTCGACCCACACCACGCCAGGCGTACTCACGGCCGGCGTCGAGATCGGCCAGTTCACGGTGGAAGCCTCGGCGTTCCGGGGCCAGGAACCCGACGAGAACCGGCGGAATATCGAGAAACCGGCGCTGAACTCGTGGTCGTCGCGTATCAGCTGGCGACGCGGGCCGTGGCAGGCTCAGGTGTCAGGCGGTCTGATCCACGAGCCGGAGTGGTTCGAGCCGTACGACCAGACGCGGCTGACCGCATCGATCGGCTTCAACGGCGATGTCAAATCGCGCCGCCTCGAGTCGACGCTGGCGTGGGGCAAGGCGATCGAATACAACGGCTTCAACAACACCGCCGACTCGTATCTGCTCGAGTGGGATCTCCACGCCACCGAGAAGATGGCGCTTTACGGCCGCGCCGAGGTGGTTCGCAAGGAAATCTTTGGCCTCGGCTACCATCCGAAGGGCCTGAACCACCCGCACTTCTACTCGGACATCGACGCGCTGACCGTCGGAATGATCCGCGACGTGCTTCTCGGCCGCTGGGGCCGCATCGGTCTCGGCGCCGACGTGACCGGTTACCGCACCTCGCCGGAGCTGGTCACCTATTACGACACATCGCACTCGTACCACGTGTTTCTGAGGTGGCGTCCGAACCGCTCTTCGATGGATCATGTCCACTAGCGGATCGCATTCGCTGAGACGTAGTGGTCACGGCAAGCCTTCGACCACGACTGTCGGGCCGCGACAACGGCGCGGCCCGAGAGAAAGCCCGAGGAGATTCGCCGCTAGATGTCGATCGTCGCGTTATCGGAACTCCTCGGCGCCGCCGTGCGCGATGCCAGTGGCAGCGTGCGCGGACGGGTGCGCGAGATCGCGGTAGCCCCACAGGATCATCCCACCCGCGTCACGTACTTCATCGTCAAGACCAGCGACGGCGAGCGCATCGTCACGCCGGATGCGTTGAAGGCGGCCGGCGCGTCGGTTCGCGCCACGACAGACTCGTCGCAGTGGGTCCGCTACGCGCCGTCGGACGGCGTCCTGCTCCTGAAGCGCGATCTCCTCGATCAACAAATCATCGACGTCCACGGGCGCAAGGTCGTGCGCGTCAACGACGTCGAGCTCGAATCGATTCCGGTCAACAGCCATCTGCTGCTGAACATCGTCTCGGTCGACGTTGGCGCGCGCGGCGCGATTCGCCGCCTCTCCAAAGGTCTGGTTCCCTCGTTCACGCTGCGCGCGCTGCTCGAGCGGATCCCGCCGCGCGTCATCCCGTGGGAATACGTCGATCTCCTCGAGACCGATCCGGCGCGGCGGGTCAAGCTGAAGATCGCCTACGAGGGTCTCGCCAAGCTGCATCCCGCCGACATCGCCGCGATCGTCGAGGATCTGCCGCCGG
>DAIUKO010000168.1:0-10347 GCA_036848175.1 Vicinamibacterales bacterium
CAGGTTCTGCTGCGGATCGTAGGTGCCGGTCACCCAGATCGATCCGCCGCCGCGCGTGTACGCATCGCCCTGCGGCCACGTCTTCCCGCCCACTGAGTCCTCCGGTCCGGCGACGGTGTAGAAGCGCCACGCGCGCTTGCCGGTCTGGGTGTCGTAGGCGTCGATGAAGCCGCGCGTGCCGAATTCGGCGCCCGCGATCCCGACCACCACTTTGTCCTTGATGACGAGCGGCGCGACCGTCGAGGAGTATCCGAGCTTGTAATCGGCGAGCTCGACGTCCCAGATGAGCGTGCCGGTCTTGAGGTCGAGCGCGATCAGGTGCGCGTCGATCGTCCCCATGAAGAGGCGATCGCCGAGCATCGCGAAGCCGCGGTTGACCGGACCGCAGCAGTTGCGCAGGTCGTCGGGAAGATTGCGCCGGTAGCGCCAGATCGTGCGCCCCGACCGCGCATCGATCGCCCACGCGTTGTTGTTGTAGCCGGTGACGTAGAGCACTCCGTCGAGCACGAGCGGGGTCGTCTGGAAGCTGCCGAGCGTGCCGGTCTGGAACGTCCACTGCGCCGTCAGTTGATGAACGTTCTCGGGCGTGATCTGCGTGAGCGGGCTGTGGCGGTGCCCGTTGTAGTCGCCGGAATAGGTGAGCCACCGCGACGGATCCTTGAGGCCGTCGGTCAGGTCCTGCGTGGTCACCTGCGGCGTGGCCGTCTGCTGCGCGGCCAGCGCGACCGAACAAATGACGGCGATCAGCAATGCGCGCATAGGCATGAGACGTCTCCTAGTGGAGGTATCAACAGAAGGCGAAGGGGCCACGTCAAGCCTTGAGCCCCGATCTTCGGACCGTTCCAACGGAACCGCCCGCATGACGTTTCGAACCGCCTCGCCACTAACGAACAGCCATGTCTGAGCCGCGCAGCGTGCTCAGATATCCGACGATATCGTTGAGATCCTTGTCGCTGAGGCGGGCAGGTCCGTATTCCGGCATCAGCGACACCTTCTCGTAGACCACGTCCTGCAGATTCGATTTCAGGTACCCCTGAATGCGCTCGCGTGTGTCCATCACCTGGATGGAGAACACGTCTTCGTTCTTCTTGGCGCCGCGGATGCGCTGGCCGTCTTTGGTGACCAGCGTGACCGTCTCGTAGTTCGGCGCGATGACTTCCGACGGCGTGCGGATCTCGCGCACCAGCACGGTGCGCGATCGCGCGATGCCGACGCGCGTCAGATCCGGACCGATCCGTCCGCCTTTGCCCCCGACGCGATGACAGCTGGCGCACTGCGCCGAGAACAGCTTCGCGCCGTTGTCGACGTTGCCGACCGGAGTCTCCGGCGCCGAGACGGTGCCGACGCTGTGCAGATACGCGATGATCAGCAGGAGATCGTTGTCGGGCGATTCGGTCGACGGCATTTCCGTGCCCGGCACGCCTTTGCGGATGGTTTGAAACAGCCGCTCGTCGCTGACGCCGCCCGCGACCAGCGTCTTGAGATCCGGTCCGCGGTAGCCGCTCGCGTCGAGACCGTGGCAGTCGGCGCACCGGATCCGGTACAGCGCCATGCCGCTGCGAATCGAATCCGGCTTGCCGAGATGCGGATTTCCGCCGGGCGGCAACGTCAGCGAACGGTCCGGACGTTGTTCCTGCGCCAGCAACAGACCACCGGTGACAAGGCAACCGAGCGTCACCATGACCATCGATCGCGTCGGCATCATCTGACCTCCCTCCCGGACGTGCGGTCGCGGCCCGGCCGCGGAACAATCGCCAGTCGCGTGGTGCCCAGCGGGTGCGCGCGCGTGTAGACGCGCAGATACAAATCGCCGCGAGTCAGTTCCTCCCGAAACGGGTAGCGCAGCATGATCGTGCCGCCGCCGTGCAGCGATCCAGGTTCGACGAGACGGAACAGTATGCCGCGGAAGGTATCACCTTTCTGCGGATCCGTGTCGCCCCGCTGCAGCGCGACCAGCCGCAGATCCTCCACTGCAACGCCGGTCACGGTCACGTCATAGGTGAGCTCGGCCCGCGTGGCGTCATGCGTGAACCGCGCACGCACGTCGTCGCTCGTCCGCTCCCAGGTGGTCGGCGTCGGCCGCTTGCCGTTCACGAGCGGCGGCGTGCTGAACGGCGCGAGGCGCGGCGCCCGCCGTTCCCAGTCGAACATCACTTTGAGCAGGTCCGATTCGCTCCACTCGCGGCCGAGCAGCTCGACGCCAATCGGCAGCCCATCGTCGGTCATACCGGCGTTCGCGCTCAGCGCCGGCAGGCCTGAGTTCGCGCTGAGGCTGCAGTTCGTGCCGGGCTGCGCCTCGCCGATGAGCGCCGGCTTCCGCCGCATCGTCGGATATGCGAGCGCGACGATGCGATGCTCCTCCATCGTCGAGACGACGGCGTTGCGAAGCGCGTCGCGCTTGATGAGGGCGCGGCGGTAGTCATCGCTGTCGCGCTTCTCGACGCGGTTGCGCGTGGTGAGGTTGCGCTCCATCGAGTCGTCATACAGCCCGCGCTTCAGCATCTCGTCGAGCGACGGCACCGGCGCGCCGGGACGCGAGGCGAGATAGTCGAGGAGATCGAACTTGAACTCGAGATTGATCACGCCGCTGTCGCGCAGCAGATCGTCGAGGCCCGGCACCGCCACGTCGACCAGCTCGGCGCCGCGCTCCTTCATGCCGTCGAGCGCCTTGCGGACGACATCGCCCGCCTCGTTGTCGTCGGCGGTGCCGAACAGCGACTTGAGGACGCCGATGCGCGCGCCTTTCAGGCCGCCCGGCTGCAGCGCCTCGCGATAGCTGCGCGGAATGTGCCCGTTGCTGCGCGCGGTGATCGCATCCTGCGGATCCGATCCGACGGTCGCATCGAGCATGATCGCGAGATCGGTCAGCGTCCGCGCGAGTGGCCCGCCGATGTCCTGGGTATGCGACAGCGGCACGATGCCGCGGCCGCTGGCCAGGCCGCGCGTCCCGCGCAGGCCGACGAGATTGTTGTGCGACGAGGGAATCCGGATCGATCCGCAGGTGTCGCTGCCCATGCCGGCGGCGGCGAAGTTCGCGGCGATCGCCGCGCCCGTGCCACCGCTCGATCCACCGGGATTGCGCGTGAGATCGTACGGGTTGCGCGTCTGGCCGCCGACGGAGCTGATTGTCGTGATGCCCGACGCGAGCTCGTGCATGTTGGTCTTGCCGATGATGACCGCACCCGCGTCGCGCAGACGCGCCACCTGGAATGCATCCGTCGATGTCTGGAACGAACCGAGCGCGAGCGATCCGGCCGCCGTCGGCATGTCCGCCGTCTCGTAGTTGTCTTTGA
The DNA here is from genome assembly GCA_036848175.1 of Vicinamibacterales bacterium. Taxonomy (GTDB): domain Bacteria; phylum Acidobacteriota; class Vicinamibacteria; order Vicinamibacterales; family CAVVIG01; genus QHWF01. Next base: position 3,294 of record DAIUKO010000168.1, read on the forward strand.
TGACGACCGGGATGCCGTGGAGCGGACCGCGAACCTTGCCCGCCGCGCGCTCGCGATCGAGCGCGTCGGCCTGTTCCAGCGCCTTCGCGTTCAGCGCCACCATCGCATTGAGCCGCGGCCCTTCGCGATCGTAGGCGTCGATGCGCGCGCGATAGAGCTCGACGAGGCGGCGCGAGGTGACTTCGCCGGATCGCATCGCCTCCTGCAGTTCCGGAATCGTCTTCTCGAAGACGTCGAAGCTCGCGAGCCGCGCCGGCGCATCGGCGCGCGGCGGCTGCGCCCCGAGCGCCACCGGCAGAAGCAGCAGAACAACGGACGCGATCCGCCGCCGCGAAATACACTCTCCACCGCGGAGGACACGGAGGACACCGAGAAACGTCGCTCTGAGATTCATATTCTGTGTCGTCCGTGGTGGAGCGTCAACGCAGTCACGTGCAGCGGCGGCACGCGCTCCCGCCACGGCCTCGCCTCTTCGAGCGCCGAGGCAAGTTGCAAGATTATGTGCTCATTCGCCGGCCGCGCCCCAAGCTGGATGCCGATCGGCAGACCGCTGGAATGCATCGCCAGCGGCAGCGAGATCGCTGGAATCCCCAGAATGTTGTGCGGCAGCGTGAACTGACACGTGCCGCGGTAAATCTTCTCTGCAAGATCGTCCATCGTCACGTCGCTCCGCCCGAGATTGTAGCGGCCCCACGGCTCCGAGACGCGGGAAGTCGTCGGCGACAGCCAGACGTCGTAGCGCGCGAAGTAGCGGCCTAGCTGACGACGGGCGGTGTTGATGCCGGCGTAGGCGTTGACGAACTGCTCCGGCTTCATCCGTCGCGCGTACTCGTAAATGGTGAACGTCACCGGTTCGAGCGTGTCGCGGCCGATCGGGTGTCCGCTCCGCTTCGCGTATCCCTCGAGGCGCAGGTCGAATCCGAAGAACCACACGTCGGTCATGTTGCGCATCGTCGTGAGGCCGTCGAACTCCGGGCTCTCCTCGGACACGCGATGTCCCATGCCCGCGAGGAGCGACGCCGTTTCTTCGACCGCGCTCGCGACTTCCGCGTCCACGTCGAAACCCATCAGCGGCGCCACCGACCAGCCGATGTTCAACGCGGCCGGCCGCGTTCGCGCGAGCGCCGCGTACGAATCGGCGGGCCTGGGAATCAGAAATGGATCGCCGACCTGTGGAATCGACAGGCAATCGAGCATCGCCGCCGCGTCGCGCACGCTCTTGGCCTGCACGAAGTTCTGTCCGAGACCGAAGCCGTTCTCGTCCTGCAGCGGACCGAGTGACACGCGCCCGCGCGACGGCTTGAGACCGACGCCGCCGCAGAAGCTCGCCGGGATGCGGATCGAACCGGCGATATCGGACCCGTGCGCGAGTGGCACCATGCCGGCCGCGACCGCCGCCATGCCGCCCCCGGTCGAACCGCCGGCGGAGTATCCGTGCTTCCACGGCGTCGAGGTGTTGCCGTGCAGCGCGCTCTCGGTCGTGCCCGACATCGAGTACTCGGGTGCAGCCGAGCGTCCGAGCACGTTGACGCCAGATGCCTTCAACATCTCGTACAGGTAGGTGTCCTGCTGCGAGACGACTCCGCGGCACAGCCGGCTGCCGAACTCGACCGCGCGGCCGGCTTCGTGTCCGAAGAAGTCTTTGATCAGAAACGGCACGCCGCGGAACGGTCCGCCGCCGAGCGTCCGCTCGTCGAGATCGTCGATCCGATCGGCGTAGGTCTCGACGACCGCGTTGATCGCCGGATTGACCGCCTCGATGGCGCGCGCCGCCGTTTGCGCGAGCTCGTTCGGCGAAATCTGTTTTTTCGCCACAAGCTCCGCAAGACCGAGCGCGTCGTAGCTGGCGTATTCAGATAAGTTCATCAGCAGACTGCGCGAAAGACTAGCAGAAGGCTGACGCGCGCGGCACGAGCCTTGCGACCTGCGGCCGCAGCAGCGATGCGGCGACTCGCAGGACTCCTCCCACGCCTCCTCCTGATCGTTGAAATCGCGGTCATTTCCTGGATTTTCCACAACGTCGCCTACGCGACGACCTACCGTCTGTATATCAGTCATCGCGTCGACGACACCTCACGATCCAGTGCAGCTCAGCGGTTCGACATCGAGGGCTCGCACGTCGTGCCGCAGATCGCGATGCATCCGGCGCGTCCGGGCGACGACGTCGATCGCGTCGCGTTTCAGACGGCGGTCGGCGCGCCGTCGACGCTGTTGACCGGCTTGAGACCCGACGGCCGCGCACACTACGAAATCCGCTGGCGAAGCGCGTCGGCGCCGCGCGTTCTCATCGCGGGCGATGCCGGCGCGGCGACGAACGTGAGCGTCCCGATTCCCGGCGACGCCGGCATCGTGGAGCTGGTGAGCGATGGATCGCTGACGTGGGTCGATCCGCGGATCGTGCGCGAACCCCGCATCACGCCGTACGTCGTCGCGCTGCTGCTGCTGGCGCTCGCCTCGATCGCGATTGCGCGGCGCCGGCCGAGCGTTTTCGGCCGCGACATCGCCCATCGGTTCGCCTGGTTCCGTCGCATCGCGCTGGCGTCGGGAGCGATCTTCATCATCGTCTCGCTCGAAGCCGGGTTGCGCGCACTTGGCGATCGCATTCCGCCCGCAATCGCCACCGAGCGTCACGATCTCGGCGAGGTGCGGAAGGATCCGCGCTGGGAGGATACGGTGCGCTACGGACGGCGCCTGCGCGCACGCGTCGACGCGACCAACGAATGGCGCCACGGCGACATCGTCCGCATGGGCTACATCCCGCCGGCAGTGAGCGACAGCGTGGTCCATCGCTTCCGCTTCCAGACCGACGATGAAGGATTCCGCAACGCGCAGACGCGCGAGCGCATCGACATTGCGGCGCTTGGCGATTCGTTCACCGATGCGATGACGCTCGACGCGCTCGACGGCTGGACGAGCGTCCTCGAGCGGCGGACCGGACTCGCGGTGCAGAACTACGGGACGGCAGGCTTTGGTCCGCAGCAGGAGCTGCGCGTGCTGACCGACTACGTCGTCGGCCATCATCCGCGCGTCGTCGTGCTCGCCTACTTCGCCGGCAACGATTTGTTCGATGCCGAGGCATTCGACGAGTTCGATCGGTCGGGCGGCGCGGTTCAGCGCGCGGTGCTGGGCTGGCAGATCAAGGACATCGTCACCCGCGCCGACACGTGGTTCGTGGTCAGCGCGCTGCATGCCGCGGGGGCGTGGGCGTCGCGGCGGCAGGCCGCTGAAGCGAAGCCGATCGAGGAGGCGCCATCGGCGCGCGCCGCCGCGGCGCGACCGACGCCCGTGTTCGATCGCGGCATGTTCACCGCGGCAGTGAACGGGCAGACGATGCGCTGGGCGTTCATGCCGCCGTATCTCAACACGCTGAACTTCTCGGCGTCAGATTTGACGGCGCGACGTGGCTGGACGTTGACGCGGCGCGCGATCGCTGAGATGCAGCAGGTCACGCGAGCGATCGGCGCCGAGCTGGTGGTGATGTTCCTGCCGTTCAAGAGCCAGATTTATCTGCCGCTCATCGCATCGTCGATGCCGGCGGCGGAGCTGACGCGCGCGCTGCAGTTCTTCCTCCGCGACAACCCCGCGCCGCCCGACGTCGCGACGATGATGCGCAATCGCCTCGCGCAGAACGCGATGATGCAACGGTTCTGCGACGAGTCCGGGATTCGCTTCCTCGACACGACCGAGGCGCTCGCGGCGCACGTGCGCGCCGGCGAAAACGTGTACTTTCCCGACGAATCGCATCTGAACGAGATCGGACACCGTATCGTCGGTGAGACGCTCGCCAGGTTCCTCGGTCGCTGACACGCGTCGAGGAGTACGGCGACACCTGAAAGTTACCGCCCCGTCACCGGACTTCAGTACAATCCTGCGCACCATTTTGACAACTGAGGGAGGTCTGGAAATGAGCCGAATGTTGAACGCCGTGCTCTGCAGCGCGCTGCTGCTGGCGCCGGCGTCGTCGGCGATGGCGCAGGTCGAGCGCGCGTCGCTGACCGGAACGATCAAAGATCAATCGGATGCGGTGGTGCCGGGCGCCACCGTGACCGCGCGAAGCGTCGCCACCAACGTCCCGTCCGTGACCGTCAGCGATGCGCAGGGCGGCTACGTGATCGGCGCGTTGATTCCCGGCGAGTACGTCGTCGAAGTCGAGCTCCAGGGATTCCGGAAAGCGAGCAAGCGCGTCGCGCTCGACACCGGCCAGCGTGCGCGCGTCGACTTCGCGCTCGCCGTCGGCGCGCTCGAACAGAACGTCAACGTCGAGGCGGTCTCGCCGCTCGTCAATACCGAGCAGGCGACGCTGGGCACGGTCATCAGTCAGCCCGAGGTCGCGAACCTGCCGCTCTCCCTGCGCAACTGGGACGATCTGCTCGGCCTCGCCGCCGGCGTGCAGGGCGACCGCTACACCGAGCAGGCCGGCAGCACCGCGGCAGGCCGCACCGGCGGCGTCAACGTCCACGGCATCCGTTCGCTGCAGAACAACTTCCTGCTCGACGGTCTCGACAACAACTCGATCTCCGAGAACGTGCAGGAGCTGACCACGCAGGTGTCGCGGCCGTCGGTGGACGCGATTGGTGAGTTCAAGGTGGTAACGAGCGCGTACTCGGCCGAGTTCGGCCGATCGCCGGGCGCGGCGATCAGCGTGACGACGAAGTCGGGGACGAACGCGCTGCACGGCACCGCCTACGAGTTCCTGCGCAACGACAAGTTCAACTCGAACGACTTCTTCTCGATCCGGCAGGGCGTGCCGAAGCCGGATCACAATCAGAACGACTTCGGCGGCAACGTCGGCGGGCCGGTCGTCAAGGGCAAAGCGTTCTTCTTCGGCGACGTCGAGGCGACGCGGCTGACGCAGGGCGTCACGCGCCAGACCACTGTGCCGACGGCGAACGAGCGCCAGGGCATCTTCACGGCGGCCGTCCGCGACCCGCTGACCGGCCTGCCCTTCGCCAACAACACGATTCCGGCCGATCGCATCGATCCAACCGCACGGCAGATGATGGACATGTTCCCGCTGCCGAACGCCGCCGGCGCGAGCAACTTCTTCCGGACGGCGAACACGACCGACAACTCGCAGCGGTATCTGGGCCGCGTCGACCTGCACGTCAGCAACGCCGACAACTTCTTCGTGCGCTACTTCCAGTCCGATCGCGATCGCTTCATTCCGGGCAACTTCGGCGGCATTGCCGACGGCACGAGCACGTCGGCGTGGGGCCGTCAGAACATGAAGACGAAGACGCTCGCCGGGGGCTGGAACCACACCGTGACGTCGAGCTCGCTGAACGAATTCCGCTTCGGCTACAACTCCGCCGATTCGACGGCGAACCAGGATCCATTCGGTCAGACCGGGATCAACCTCGGCGGCGTCCCCGTCGATCCGCGCGTCGCCGGCGGACTGCCGGGCGTGAACTTCAGCGCCGGCGGATACCGGCTCGGATCGCCCGACTTCCTGCCGAAGTATCAGTTGACCGACGTGTTCCAGTTCACCGACACGTTCACGATGTTCCGCGGCGCGAACCAGTGGAAGTTCGGCGTCGACATGATGATGCCGATGCGCAACACCTTCCTCGACGTGCCGGCGACGCGCGGCTCGGTGACGTTCCGCAATACCTACACCGGCAACGTGCTCGGCGACTTCCTGCTCGGCTACGTGTCGGACGCGCAGCTCTCCAACCTCGCCGAGACGCATCAGCAGTTGTACTCGTACTCGTTCTACGCGCAGGACGACTGGAAGCCGAACGACAAGCTGACGGTCAACGCCGGTCTGCGCTACGACTTCATGACGCCGCAGCTCGAGCGCGACAACCACATCTCGAACTTCGATCCCACGGGTGCCGGCCGGCTCTTGACCGCCAGCGACGGTTCGATCGACCAGCGCGGACTGGTCAAGCCCGATCGCAACAACATCGCGCCGCGCATCGGCGTCACCTACGCGTCGACGCCGGCGATGGTGTTCCGCGGCGGCTACGGAATCTTCTACAACCTCTACGATCGGATCGGCAGCGAGGATCAGCTGAGCCTCAACGTGCCGTTCCTGATCAACAACCTGCTCGGGCCGTCGACGGCGGCGAGCGGTCCGCTGTTCCTGCTCAAGAACGGTTTCCCGGCCAACGTGCTCGATCCGGCGTCGCTGAACATCCGCAACGTCCGCATCCGCGCGATCAACGCCGAAGGCACGAAGACGTTCTACCATCAGTGGAGCGCCGGCGCGCAGCGCCAGCTCTCGCAGTACATGGTCGTCTCGGCCGACTACATCGGCACGAAGGGCGTGGACATCTGGACGCTGCGCAACCTGAATCAGCCGGATCCGGTCACCAAGGCGCTGCCGTATCCGAACTTCGGCACGGTCGAATGGGCGGATCAGGACGGGACGTCCGACTACAAAGGCCTCGAGCTCGCCATCGAACGGCGCTTCGCGCGTCCGTTTGGTTTCCGTGTGTCGTACACGCTGTCGAAAGCGACGGACAACTCGGGCGAGCACCTCTTCACCGGCGGATCGCCGAGCTTTCTGCAGGACGCGCGCAATCGCGACTCGTGGTTCGGACCGGCCGACGCGGATACGCGACATCGCCTCGCCGCGAACTGGATCGTCAATCTGCCGTACGGGTTCAACTTCAGCGGCATCACGACGGCGCGTACCGGCCGTCCGTTCACCGTCACGCAGAGCAGCAACTCCGTCGGCAACCTCATGACCGGATTGCCGAACCGGGTCGGCGATGGTGAAGGCGCCAGGACGGTCGACTCGTGGTTCGACAAGACGGCGTTCCAGGCGGTGCCGTCGGGCACGTTCGGCAACTCGGGTCGCAACATCCTCCGCGGACCAGGATTGGCCAACACCGACATCGCGCTGCAACGCCGCTTCGCCATCACCGGTCAGACGTCGATCGATCTGCGCTGGGAAGTGTTCAACCTGTTCAACCAGACCGAGCTCGGGCTGCCCAACTCGAACATCAGCGACGCAGCGGTCGGGACGATCACACGTCTCGCCGGCGACGCGCGTGTGATGCAGTTCGCGCTGCGGTTCACGTTCTAGGCACGGAACCACGAAACTACG
>DAIUKO010000168.1:10447-15948 GCA_036848175.1 Vicinamibacterales bacterium
CAGCGGGGGGCGTCATGATCCTCGGTGCCGCTGTGGCGGTTGTGATCGCGGCGGCGGCACCGCTCGCCGAACAATCGTTCACCCTCGACCAGCCGGCTGAAGTCGTCGCGACGCTTCACGCCGGCTGCGAGCGCTGCGACTGGGGCGTCGCGGGGCGCGAGGCCGCGGCCGTCACGATCGCGGTTGACGGCCGTTACCGGACGCACGCGATGCTCACGCGCGGCGACAAGGACTCGGAGTATCGCGTCCTGCTCGGTCGCTACCCTCGCGGGACGCATGCGATCGTTGTCGAGGCCGATCCGTCATCCACGGCCCGCGGCGTCGGCGCGGTTCGCGTCAGCCGCGTGGACGTCGCGTCCGTTCGCGAGGGTGAGCCGGCGTACGAGGGACTGGCGCACGCGCCGATTCTCCGCGCTCGCCCGAATACGATCGGCCGCTTCACCGACGTGCCGCTGCTGATGTGGTACGAAACGGCGCCGACGCCGCGCGGCCGCTCGTATCGCTACTCCGTCATCTTCTCCAACGAGGACGGCGGCACCGCGACCGATCGGTTGATGGCGACGTGGGGCCGCACGACCGACATCGAGTTCGTCTACGGCGTCGAGGTCGATGCCGATGGCCGCACGATCGCCGACGAATTCCAGGGGCCCGACCACGTCGTGATGCCGTTCCGCGGCGAGAAGGATGCGCAGCATCCGATCGAGTTCGTCGTCACCGACAACAACATGGTCAGCGACAAGCCGCAGCCGGGAGCGAAGACGCCGGCGGCGCCGATGCGCTACTCGCCCGCGCCGGAGCTGTTCGATCTGACGAATCAGTCGCGCGAGGTCGTCATGGACGCGCATCCGTGGACCTATCGCGTCACCAGTCAGGAAATGTCGCGCGAGGCCAAGATCGGGGACGATGCCGCGGCGGGATCGGGAAAGATTCCGGATCCGCGACGGTTCGTGTTCGTCGAAGCCTGCTCCGAGCTCGACGGCGCGGCGCTCGCGTTCGGCGTGCGTGTGATGACGAGCAGCGGTCCGCGGTGGTTCGATTCGCACCGCGATCGCGATCAGTTTCGAATCGTGCGGAGCGGCTGCTTCCGCGGCGCCGTCCCGGTCTCCGGGTCGCAGGCGATTCGTGTCGACGCGATCCGGTTCCGCGCGTGGAAGCAACCCGATGCGAAGACCCCGCAGCCGGCAGTCCGCGTCACGCGCGTCAACCGCGTCTTCACGCTCGGCGACGACTATGCGATCAAACCGGTGCGATTCGAGTGGCGAGGATCGCTGCCGCTCGCGCTCGACGGCACGCCCGCGGAACTTCCGTTTTAGCGAGCGTCCGCCTGAAGGCGGACCGACATCGGTGGTGTCCGGCTTCAGCCGGACGAGTTCATGGTGGCGTCGGGTTTAGCCGGACCCGACGCGCGTCCACTATACTGACCAGACGCCGACCAGAAATCATGGACATCCAGTACCGAGCCCCCGAATCCATCGCGCAGGCAGTCAAGCTGATCGCGGCGGATCCCAACGCGAAGATCTTCGCTGGCGGGACCGACCTGCTCGTGCAGTTCCGCGCCGGCATGCGGCATCCGACGGCGTTCGTCGACGTCAAGCGCATTCCCGAGCTGACCAGCATCACGGTCGATCGGGACGGCTTGAGGCTCGGCGCCGCCGCGTCGGCAGCCGAGATTTGCGGACACGACGAGTTGAAACAGCTGTGGCCCGGTCTGGTTGAAGCCGTCAATCTGATCGGCTCGACGCAGATCCAGGGTCGCGCAACGGTCGGCGGCAACCTCTGCAACGCGTCGCCGGCCGCCGACACGACGTGCGCGCTCATCGTCAACCGCGCCGAGTGTGTGATCGCAGGCCCGACCGGGGAACGCATCGTCCCGGTCGAGGATTTCTGCACCGCGCCGGGCAAGACGGTCCTCGATCGCGGTGAGCTGCTCGTCGCGATCCGCGTGCCGCGGCCGGCGGCGCGCACGGCGGACGGGTACCTTCGGTTGATTCCGCGTACCGAGATGGATATCGCCGTCGCGGGGGCCGGCGTCAGCGTGACGCTCGACGCGGACGGCACGTGCACGTCGGCGCGCGTTGCGATTGCGGCCGTCGCGCCGACGGCGCTCCTCGTACCCGATGCCGCGCGCGCGTTGATCGGATCGCGGCTCGACGCCGCGGCGCTCGAACGCGCAGCCGCCGCGTCGAGCTCGGCGGCGCGGCCGATCAGCGACAAGCGCGGCACCATCGCGTATCGAAAGACGATGGCCGGCGTCCTCACGCGCCGCGCCGCCGCGATCGCTGCCGAGCGGGCGAGTCGCAAATGATGTTGGCGCCCGAAGCGCCAGTGAAGGTGCGCTCGTGGTGAGCCCTTCGACTACGCTCATCCTGAGCTTGTCGAAGGATGAGCGTTTCGCTCAGGATGTACTTGTCGAACCACGAGCGATCGGCTCGTTCTTCGACAGGCTTAGGACGAGCGGTACCGAAGTGATGTCCAAGATTCATATCGAAACGACGATCAACGGCGAGCCGACGGAATTCCTGTGCGAGCCGCATGAAAGCCTGCTGACGGCGCTGCGCAACGCCGTCGGCTTGACCGGCACCAAGGAAGGCTGCACGACCGGCGACTGCGGCGCATGCTCGGTGATCCTCAACGGCCGGCTCGTGCCGGCGTGTCTCGTGCTCGCACCCGAAGCACAGGGCGCGACGCTGACGACGATTGAGGGGATCGCGGACGGTGAGCGGCTTCACCCCCTGCAGCAGAAATTTCTCGAGCACGCCGCGCTCCAATGCGGCATCTGCACGCCCGGCTTCATCGTCGCCGCCAAGGCGCTGCTCGACGCGAACCCGAATCCGAGCGAGGAGGAAACGCGGTACTGGCTCGCCGGCAATCTCTGTCGCTGCACCGGCTACGACAAGATCATCCGCGCCGTGATGGACGTCGCCGCCGCAGGGAGCACGAAATGACCGACTTCGCCTACATCGGCACTCGGCCGATCCGCCACGACGGCGTCGACAAAGTGACCGGCCGCGCCGCCTACGGCGCCGATTTCAGTCTGCCGGGCATGCTGCACGGGGCGATCCTCCGCAGTCCGCACGCGCACGCGCGGATCGTGTCGATCGACACGTCGGCGGCGGAAGCGATGCCGGGCGTGAAGGCCGTGATCACGGGCAAGGACATCCCGCCGAATTCTGCCAAGCTGGTCCTCGGCGGCGAGGCCGCGCTCGATCTGCACGACATGGGCGACAACCTCCTCGCTCACGACAAGGCGCTCTACAACGGTCACGCGATCGCGGCGGTCGCGGCGACGACCGTGGATGGTGCGCGCGAGGCGGCTGAATCGATCAGGGTCGAGTACGAAGTACTGACGCCGGTGACGGGGATCGATCAGGCGATCGCGCCGGGCGCGCCGCGCCTGCACCAGGCGTTCGCGAACAACATCGCTCACCGCATGGAGCTCAAGCGCGGCGATGCCGAGAGCGCGTTCAAGGACGCGGACGTCGTCGTCGAGCGCGAGTTCCGCACGCCGATGGTCCATCAGGGCTACATCGAGCCGCACGCGTGCGTCGCGCGCATCGGACAGGACGGGCGCGCGATCGTCTGGTGCTCCACGCAGGGTCCGTTCGTCGTCCGCGACGCGTGCGCGGCGATTCTCGGCATGGACGCGGCGCTCATCAAAGTCATCGCCAGCGAGATCGGTGGCGGTTTCGGCGGAAAGATCGTCGTCTATCTCGAGCCGCTGGCGATCCTGCTGTCGAAGAAAACGAACCGGCCGGTGAAGATGGTGATGTCGCGCGACGAAGTGTTTCGCGCCACCGGGCCGACGTCGGGCACGAAGATCCGCGCCAGGTTCGGCGCCAAGCGCGACGGCACGCTGGTCGCCGCGAGCGTGTCGCTCTGGTACGAAGCCGGCGCGTACCGCGGCTCGCCGGCCGGCGCCGGCGCGATGTGCTGCCTCACGCCGTACCGGATCCCGAACTTCTTCATCGAAGCGCACGACGTGGTGGTCAACAAACCGAAGGTGGCGGCGTATCGCGCGCCGGGATCGCCGATGGCGATGTTCGCGACCGAATCGGTCGTCGACGACATCGCGCGCCAGCTCGACATCGATCCGATCGAGCTTCGCCTGAAGAACGCGGTGAGCGAAGGCGATCAGGCCCCGTACGGACCGAAGTACGGGCCGATCGGGTTGAAGCAGGTGCTCGACGCCGCGAAGAACCATCCCCACTACCAGGCGCCGCTCGCCGCCAATCAGGGACGCGGCGTCGCGTGCGGATTCTGGTTCAACGCCGGCATGAACTCCAGCGCGACGATCACGCTGAATCCCGACGGCAGCGCCGCGGTCTTCACCGGCAATCCGGATATCGGCGGGACGCGCGTCGCGCAGGCGCTGATGGTCGCCGAAGAGCTCGGCATTCCAGTCGAGCGCGTCCGGCCGCACGTCGCCGACACCGACAGCGCTGGCCACACCGACGTGACCGGCGGCAGCCGCGTCTGCTACGCGACCGGCAATGCGGTCATCCAGGCGGCGCGCGACGTCCGCGATCAACTGCGGGCGCGCGCCGCGAAAATCTGGAAGACCGATGTCGATCGCGTCGGCTGGGAGGCGGGCCGCGCCGTTTCGCTCGACGGCGCCGATGGCAGCGCTGGACGCGACAGCAAGACGCTGACCGTCAGCGACCTCGCCGCGCAGATGCCGCACACCGGCGGACCGATCGTCGGCCGCGCCGCCGTCAGCATGCCCATGGCCGGACCGGGCTTCGCCGCGCATATCTGCGACCTCGAAGTCGATCCTGAAACCGGCCGCAGCACCGTCGTCCGCTACACCGCGATCCAGGACGTCGGCAAAGCCGTCCATCCGAGCTACGTCGAGGGGCAGATGCAGGGCGGCGCGTCGCAGGGCATCGGCTGGGCGCTGAACGAAGAGTACGTCTTCAACGCCGACGGCGTGATGGAGAATGCCGGCTTCCTCGACTATCGGATGCCGGTCGCTTCCGATCTGCCGATGATCGACACGGTGATCGTCGAAGTCGCGAACCCGCTGCATCCGTACGGCGTGCGCGGCGTCGGCGAGGTGCCGATCGTGCCGCCGCTGGCCACCGTCGCCAACGCGATGCGCGGCGCCACCGGCGTGCGGTTCACGGAGCTGCCGCTGTCACCGCCGCGCGTGCTGCAGGGACTCACCGAATGGCGACAGTCCACGTTCCAAGCGGCTGGACCGAACACACAGGCGGCGCTGACCAGGTCGTGATCGACGCATCGCGCGTCGACGATCTGCTGAAGACGCTCGTCGAACGCTTCCCCGGGCTCGCCGGCGAGCTCGAGCAGGTCGCGGTCGCGATCGACGGTCAGATCTTTCATCACGCTCGCTACCAGTCGCTTCGCCCCGACAGCGACGTGCATCTGCTTCCCCCAGTCGCCGGCGGCTAGCCACGCCCTTGCGCGTGCGGTCTGACCGTGGTCTGACCCGCGGTCTGACCGTGGTCTGACCGTGGTCTGACCGTGGTCTGACCGTGGTCTGA
>DAIUKO010000169.1:0-15926 GCA_036848175.1 Vicinamibacterales bacterium
CTCGCCGACGTGCATCGGCACCGGGCGGCCGAGCATCGTCACGTTGTTGAAGGCGCGCGCCGGGCTGTCGTTCCAGCGGAAATTCTGCACCGGCACGGTGATCTCGCCGTTCTCGATCAGGAACAAGCCGTCGCGCGTCATGCCGGTGTTGAGCAGCGTCACGGTGTCTACCGGCCGCAGATACCAGAAGAAGGTGACCAGGAGGCCGCGCCGCGTCGACGTGATCATGTCCTCGAGGCTCTGCGTGCCCCCTTCGACGACGAGGCTCATGTTCGGCGTGGCCGGTGACGGCTCTTTCTTCTCACGGCGAGCGGTGGCCGCGTCGTAGAAGACGTTCTTCAGCACGCCCTTCTCGACCCACGTCACCGGCCTGGCCGCGCTCCCATCATTATTAATAGGCGTCTGGCGGAGGATCGGGTTGCCGACGTCGCTCTTCAACGTGAAACTCTCGCTGAACAGCTTCTGACCGATCTTGCTCGTCCCATCGGCATTGAAGAACGGCCGGCCGATTCCGCCGAAGTTGAATCCGCCGCCGCCGCCGCCGCCGAATCCGCCGCCGCCGCCGCCGGCATTGAACGCGCCCATCATCGTCGACAAGAACCTCGCCGCGGGGCGCGGCTCGAGAATCGTCGTATAGCGGCCCGGCTCGATCGCACGCGGCTTCTGACTCTTGACCGCCTTGTTCGCGGCAACCTCGGTGAGCTGCGCGACGTCGATCTGCGACAGCTCTTTCGCACCGGTCAGTCCCGACCAGCCGGATCCGGATCCGCTCGGCATGCGGCAGGTGAGAATGAATCCGGTTTCGGCGTACTGGTAGTACGCGAACAAGCCCTCCGAGTTGGCGAGGCAGGTCGTCTGGTACGCCTTCGGAATGTAGCCGGCGCCGAGGACGCCTTTCTTCTCGCAGATGTCGATCGACTGCTTCACCCAGTTCGCCCGATCGCCGGGACCGAACTCCACCGTCGCCGGCAGCGCGGCGTCGACCGGGATGTAGGTCTGCGGACCCTTCACGAGCGGCGGCAGGTTCGGACTGTCGCGCGCCTTGGTCGCCGCATCGATCGCTTCATCGACGGCTGCCTTGAGCGACTCGTCATCGAACTCGCGCGTGGTCGAGTTGCCGCTCTTCGCGCCGATCCGCACGGTGATCGAGATCTGCTGATCGTACTGAACGAGGTTGGTAGTGATCGTGGAGTTCGCCCAGCGCGTGCCGGCGCGCTCGCCGCCGTCGAACGACACTTCGGCGCCGTCGACTTTCACCGCCGCCGCGCTCGATGTCATGTTGAGGATCTTGTCGGTGAGCGCTTTGATTTCGTCGCGCGAGTACATAATGTTGGCGACAAATTTACTACGAATCGAAGGTGCCACGTGCCGCAGGTGCATCTCGCGCAGATCAACATTGGACGGTTGAAAGCGCCGCTCGACGATCCGTCGATGTTCGGCTTCGTCTCGAAGCTCGACGAGATCAACGCCCTCGCCGATCGCACGCCCGGCTTCGTGTGGCGGCTACAGACTGAGGAGGGCAACGCCACGTCGCTGCGTCCGTTCGACGACGACCGCATCGCGCTCAACATGTCGGTGTGGGAATCGCTCGAGGCGCTGCGCCGCTACGTCTACGACGGCGCGCACGCCGAGGTGCTGCGCCAGCGCCGCGACTGGTTCGAGAAATTCGATCGCGTCTATCTCGCGCTGTGGTGGGTTCCTTCCGGCCACATCCCGTCAATCGACGAAGCGAAGATCCGACTGGCCTCGCTGGAGAAAAACGGTCCGACACCGTTCGCCTTCACCTTCAAGACGACCTTCACACCCGAGGAGGCCATGGAGTCGATCGCATGAACATGAATCCGGCACGTTTCGCTCCCTACATCCTGAGCTTGCTGCGCATCGCAACGGCCATCGTCTTCATTCCGCACGGCACGCAGAAATTGTTTTACGTCCCGAATGCGCCGCATCCGCCGCTGCCGATGTTCTCCCAGATCTGGTTCGCCGGCGTGCTCGAGGTCTTCGGCGGCACGCTGATGCTCGTCGGCCTGTTCAGCAGACCCGTGGCGTTCGTGCTGGCGGGTGAGATGGCGGTCGCGTATGTCCAGGAGCACGCGCCGCACGGCTGGCTGCCGATTCTCAACGAAGGCGAGCTCGCCGTTCTCTGCGGCTTTATCTGGCTCTACATCTGCGCCGCGGGACCCGGCCCGTGGAGCCTTGACGCGCTCGTGCGCAAGAAACGGTAAACCGCCGTTCAAACCACCGTCTTTCGCTGAACGAACAATCGGAGCAGGCCGTTCACCGCCATGTGCAGGAGCACGTATACCGCCAACGCGAGGATGTACGAGGTCATCAGCCTGAAGCGTCCGATGCCCGGTTCGAGCAGCAGCCCGCGGAAGGGCCCGAGGAACGGCGCTCCGAGCGCGTCGATGAACTGCTTGAATCCCGCCGACTGACGGGCGCCAAGCAGGTTCAACACGATCTCCAGTCCGATCACGCCGTAGACGAGATAGAACACGTAATCGACGATCTGCGACATCCGGGCCACCGCTTTGCTGCGATCGAGCTCCGACTCGGTCGTCGCGACCTCCTGCACCGCTTTGTGCTTGAGCGACTCGGCCAACCGCTCGGCATGCGCGTGTTCGCCGGGCGTCGAATGCGCCGCTTCACGCGAGATCTCGGCGTCGACATTCGCGCGCACGGCGCCCTTCACCGATTCGTGTTGTGCGATCCGTCGCGCTTCGTCCGCCGCGAGCTTTTCATCATCAACCATATGCAGCTCCGCCGTTCGACGTTGCAAGAGCTGCACCAGCCGGTTGCCGAGCTCAGCAGAGTCGGCGATTTTCCGATCGGGCTGGAAGATCGCCGACGATCCGATGGCCGATCGCCGATTTCACGCCGGCCTGACGTTCTGGTTGTGGTGGAAGAAGTTCGTCGGATCGAACTTCGCCTTGATCTGTCGCAGCCGCGCGTAGTTCGGACCATACGCGTCTGCCGCCGGATCGCCGGCCTCGTCATCGTCCAGGTAGTTGACGTAGCGGCCAGTCGCGAAGAACGGTTTCATGGCCGCATAGCTCTCGCGCGTCCACGCGATGCACGCCTCGCTGTCCGCCTGCTCCTTCCACTGCGTGAGGAACAGCATGTTGTAGCCGGTCGCACGGTGCGGGAACGCCGTGTCGCTGACGCCGACGCGCGTCATCGCGCCATGCGCGTGCTCGAGGATGATGCCCGCCATGACCGAAGGGACGCGTGAATAACACTCGATCATCGTGTCGATCGCCGCGTCGCTCAGCTCACGGAGGAAGCTCGACTTCCAGTAGTTGAGCGCGCCCCTCGGATAACCGCCGTCGATCATCTGGTTGAGCGCCGTGTACGGCATCGGCCCGATCGCATCCATCACCGGCGGACCGAACGCCTTGATCGACTGGAGGGCGGCCGCGCCGTCGCTGAGCGAACCGCAGTGAGCGGCGATGATTCCGGACAGCGGGGAGGCGTCCGGCCCGTGAATGAGCCCCGCGAACATCGTCAACTCGTCGGGCGCTGACGCCGTCGCGTCGCGATAGAAGCGCAGCACGTCGCGCGCCCGCGCGAATGGATGCAGCGCCAGGCCGCCGGTGACCGTCGGACCGACCGGATGAACGTTGAACTCCAGCGACGCCGCGATACCGAAGTTGCCGCCGCCGCCGCGCACCGCCCAGAACAGATCCGCGTTCTCCTCCTCACTGGCGGTGACGACGCGTCCGTCCGCCAGCACGAGCTGCGCGGATCGCAGGTTGTCGATGGCGAGGCCGTACTTGCCCTGCATCCAGCCGAGTCCACCGCCAAGCGTCAGTCCGCTCACACCGGTCGTCGAGATCACGCCGCCGGTGCTGGCGAGGCCGTGAACCTGCGTTTCCCGGTTGTATTCGGCCCATGTGGCACCGCCCTGCGAGCGTGCCGTACGGGCGGTCGGATCGACATGAATCCCCTTCATCAGCGAGAGGTCGATCAGAAGCCCGCCGTCGATCGTTGCGCGACCTGCGACGTTGTGACCGCCGCCGCGCACCGCGACCTCGAGGCTGTACTCGCGCGCGAGGGCGACGGCATCGACGATGTCGGCGGCGTTGCGGCAGCGCGCGATGAGAAACGGTCGTTTGTCGATCAAGCCGTTGTGGACGCGGCGCGCATCCTCGTAGCCGGCATCGAGTGCCTGCAGCAGTTGACCGGAGAAACGTGAAGAGAGCGCATTCAGTGCGTCCGATACGGCAGCCTGGGGCATACGAGCCTCCTCAATGGGGGGAAGCCGCGAGTATATCAACCGTGAGCCGGTGCTCGCGTCGTTCGCGCATCAGGGGGAGAGAAGGAGATCGTCATGCTGGAGAAGAAGATGAGAAAGGCCGCCGTCGCCGCGGGTTTGATCGCGATCACCGCCGCTCCGGCAATGGCGCAGGAAAAGGCGACGACACTCGATCAACTCCGCGTGCTCGTCGGACGCGGCGACAGAATCACATTGACCGACTCGGACGGCCGCGAGATGAAAGGCAGAATCGAAGGCCTGTCGGGATCCGAGCTGGCGCTGCGCGTGGGCGACAGCGAACGCAGGCTCAAGGAATCGGAGATTTGGACGATCCGCGCCCGCAAAGACGATTCGTTGGCGGATGGCGCCTGGACGGGCTTCGCGCTCGGCGGTGCGCTCGGGTTGGTCGTGGGCGTCAGTGTCTTTCGCGACGAACCCGGCATGATTGCGCTCTTGACCGGTTTCTACGGCGGGATGTTTGCCGGCATCGGCGTGGGATTGGATGCGATGTTCACCCACGACCGGACGATCTACAACTCGATCGGGACGGCGCCGGCGAAGAAGGTGAGTGTGAAGCTGGCGAGCTGGTGAATTCGCCGCCGCGCCGGAGAGCCCATGTTAGTATCCGCTTCATCAGAAGGGGAGGGCTCACCGTGAAGCGACTGCTGGTCCTTGCCGCGCTCGTCGTCGCCGTCACGACCCCGCGTCTCGCGCCGCCGATGCAGGCGGCGTCCGCAGTCGACGGCCTGTGGGATGCCATCGTCGTCGCCGGCGGAACGGACGTCCCGTTCCGTTTCGAGATCGCAACCAAGGGCGCGGAGGCCCAGGGCTTCTTTTTCGAAGGCGATCGCAAAGTCGGCTCGACGTCGGGCAGCTTCGCCGACGGCGTGCTGAAGCTCGAATACGACCACTTGAACACGGTGCTCGAGCTGAAGCTGAACGCCGAGCAGTTGACCGGCACCTACCAGAACAAGCGCCCCAACTCGCGTCCGCAGGATGTGCGGATGCGCCGCTTCACACCCGTCGTACTCGGGCAGGAAGATGCTCCGCAGCTCGCTGGCAGCTGGGAGATGCGGCGGCTTGCCGAGGAAGTGAGCGCGCCGCGCGACACGCGCACATGGCACGTGTACCTGCGCCAGTCGGGCGCGGAACTGTCGGGAACGATTCTGCGCGTCGATGGAGATACCGGCACCCTCGTCGGCCATTGGAAGGACAGCAAGCTGGTACTGAGCCACTTCGCTGGCGAACGTCCGAACCTGTTCGAGGCCACGCTCAACCCGGACGGCACGCTGGCCGTGACGCTCAACAGCACCGCGCACTACCTCGTCGTGCGCAGCAGTGAGGCGCGGGCCAAAGGGATCCCCGAGCCGCCCGATCCGTCGCGCTACACGAGCATCAAGGATCCCACGACTCCCTTTGCATTCGCCTTTCCGGACGTCACCGGCAAGCTCGTGTCGAACACCGACGATCGCTTCCGCGGCAAAGTGGTGGTGGTCGCGATCGGCGGAAGCTGGTGCCCGAACTGCCACGATGAGGCGCCGTTCCTCTCCGAGTTGTACAAGGCGTATCACGCCCGCGGGCTCGAGATCGTCGGCGTGATGTTCGAGAACGATCCGGATCCGAAAGTCGCGCGTCCGCGCGTGCTGTCGTTCATCAAGCGCTACGACATCCAGTATCCGATGCTCATTGCCGGAACCACGAATCCGACGCCGACGTCGAAGACCATCGCCGAGGCGCTGCCGCAGATCGTCAACTTCGGCGCGTATCCAACCTCGATCTATCTCGGACGCGACGGCCGCGTGCGAAGCGTCCACGCCGGCTTCGCGAGTCCGGCGGCCGGTGAGGAACACGCGCGGCTGAAGGCGGAGCTGCGCGAGCTCGCCGAACGACTGCTGGCCGAACCGGTCACGAGCAGCCGGTAGGATGGTTACGTACGCACAGAGCGGTTAACAACCCGCTCGTCCTTCGACAGGCTCAGGACGAGCGTTCAACGAAATCATCGGGATGATCCGGGCGCAACTGGCGCTTGCGGTATTTCTGGCGCTGCAGGCGCAGGCGCCGCACCCCGCCGAGCATCACGAGTTCATCATCGAGAACTTCCGCACCGAGAGCGGTGTGACGCTGCCGAAGGCGCGGATCGTCTACGGCACCTACGGCCATCTCAACGCGGCGCGCGACAACGCCGTGCTCCTCCCGTCGCACTACATGGCCAACCATCACGGGTACGAGTGGCTGATCGGATCCGATCGCGCGCTCGATCCGTCGAAGCTGTTTCTCATCGCGACCGAGTTGTTCGGCAACGGCTTCTCGTCGTCGCCGAGCAACACGCCCGAGCCGTTTCACGGACCGCGCTTTCCGGTGACGACGATCCGCGACAATGTCGAGGCGGTGCATCGGCTGCTCGTCGACGATCTGAAGATCACCCACGTGCGCGCGATCATCGGTTTCTCGATGGGTGCGGAGCAGGCGTTCCAGTGGGCGGTCAGCTATCCCGGCTTCGCCGATCGCATCGTCGCGACGGCGGGGACCGCGAAGGCGTGGCCGCACGGCGTGGTCCGGCTCGAAGGACAGATTGCCGCGCTGACCGCGGATCCCGCGTTCAACGGCGGCGACTACGCGTCTCCGCCGCGGAAAGGGATCGAAGCGTTCGGAATGGTGTGGCTCGGCTGGCTGTATTCGCAGGAATGGTGGCGGCGCGAGATGTGGAAGACGAACGCGCCCGACCGCACGCTCGAGCAGGAAATCGAGAATCGCCGCCGGACGTTCTTCGCCAACAACGACGCCAACGATCTCATCCTCCAGGCGCGAACCTGGCAGCGGCACGACGTCGGCAAGACGCCTGGACTGGACGGTAGTCTCGAGCGAGCCCTGCGATCGATTACCGTGCCCGTCCTCTACATGCCGTCGGACACCGATTTGTACTTCCCAGTGGGCGACGCGCGTTTCGAGGCGCAGTTCATCGCGCACGTGTCGCTCGTCCCCATTCCTTCACTCTGGGGCCACCCCGCTGGAGCCGGCGGCAATCCGGCCGATCGCGCCTTTCTGAACGAGACCATCGGCCGCTTTCTCATACAATGAAGCCTATGCGTTACAGAACTCTCGCTACGATTGCCTCTGTGGCCATTGCTGCCGCGTCGCTCGCGGCTCAAGCTTCAAAACCTGTCGCTCAGGCGCCGAAGCCCTCGTCCACGGCGTCGACGCCGCGCACGACCGACGGTCATCCCGATCTGCAGGGCATGTACGACGTCGCGACGATGACGCCGGTCGAGCGCCCCGCCGGACTCGACTCGCTGATTCTCTCGAAGGAACAAGCGGCGGCGATGGAGAAGTACGAGTACGAGCGGCAGGTGAAGAACGACGCGCCGATTGCCGGCGATCGCGCGGCGCCTCCGGTCGGCGGCGAGAACACGACGCCGAAGTCGTACCTGGAGTTCCTCGAGAAGGCGGGCGGCGGTGTGGTCGGCGGCTACAACAACTTCTGGCTCGCCGGCGGCATGACGCTCATCACCATCGACGGGCAGAAGCGCAGCTCGATCGTCGTCGATCCGCCGAACGGAAGAATTCCGCCGATGAAACCGGAAGCGCGCAAGCGAAACGCCGCCTTCCTCGCCGGCGCCGCGCGTCCCGACGCCGCCGAAGGCGACGCGACGGCAGGTGCGCCCGGCGCGTTCGACGGACCCGAAGTGCGGCCGCTCGCCGAGCGATGCCTGCTCGGATTTCTGTCGACGTCGGGTCCGCCGGCGCTGCCCAACTACTTCTACAACAACCTCAAACAGATCGTGCAGGCGCGCGATACGGTGATGATCCTCAGCGAGATGGTGCACGACGCGCGCGTCATCCGGATCGGCGGCCAGCACCTGCCCGCGAGCGTCCGCCGCTGGAACGGCGATTCGATCGGCCACTGGGAAGGCGACACGCTCGTCGTCGACACGACTAACTTCACGGCGAAGACGCAGTTCCAGGGGTCGAGCGATCAGCTGCACGTCATCGAGCGCTTCACCCGCACCGGGCCGAGGACGCTGTTGTACCGCTTCACCATCGAGGATCCGACAACGTGGGATCGCTCGTGGACGGGCGAATACCCGTGGGTCGCGACCGACGAGAAGCTGTACGAGTACGCGTGCCACGAAGGCAACTACGCGCTGGCGAACATGCTCAGCGGCGCGCGTGCCAGGGAAGCGGAAGACGCGAAGAAAAAATAATCGAGCGCCGATCGCAGGGCGCCGGCCGCCTATGTCGCCGCGACGTCGGTCGGCGCGTCGGCGGGCCGCGTTGTTGCCGGCGATGCCGGTGAAGATTGCGGCGCGACTTTCGCCGGCTCGCCTTCTCCCGGCGGCGGCAGCGGACCCGGTTTGAAGCGATCGGATGTGCTCGAGCCGTTCTGTACGCGACTCTCGGTTTTTGCGAGCAGAGCCGGCACCAGCCGTTCCGAGAATCCAGCCAGGAAACACCAGACGATCAGCAACGAGAGCGCCGTGCGCGGCGTTTCCGACGGCGCGGGCACGGCCGGCGCGGCGGGCGCCGTCGATGGTGGCTGCGCGTTCGCGTTCGCCGGTGCGGCCGGCGCTGCGGGTTCGCCCGGCGCTGCCGGCACGGCGGGAGCGGCGGGTTGGGCTTGGGGCGCCGGCTGCGCCTGCACCGCGACGACATCGAGCCGGGTTGAAAACGACGGGAACGCCGTGCCGCCGAGCAGTCCCGAGGCCATGAAGAAGTAGAGGATCGCCGCCGCGCCGACGCCAATCAACGGCCGCGACCAGAGAGTCCATCGCGATCGCATCAGCTTCAGGTCGTTGAGATCCGCCGCTTCCAGGCGTGTCTTGACGCTCGACAGCATGCTGAATGCCGCACCCCATGCGCCGGCCATCGCGGCGACCAGCAGCAGGATCGAGTCGCGCGTCAGGTCAGAGACCGACGCGAAGAGCGCGAAGCTGAGGACCATCGCCGCAAACGCCGCGAGCGCCACCATGAAGATCAGCCCGGTCGTCTTGGTGATCTCTTTGGAGTAGGAGCGCTTCACTTCGTTGACGGTATAGCGCCATTGCAGATCGTTCACGAGCCGCGCGAGGAGTGCGCGGCGATCGGCGGGCGTCTTCAGCGCCGTGGCGAGCTTGTTGTACTGCCCGATCAGCGGCGGCCGCAGGTTCGAATCGCCTTCGAGCAGGCGGCTCTGCAGCTCGATCTCGAGCGTCCGCTCGTCGTAGAGATCGACCATCAGCTGCTCGATCTGATACGCGTCGCTCCACGTCGCGCGCGGCGAGTTCAAGAGCTCCTGAATCTGCTGAAACGACTTCGGTGAGCGGCCCTCGTCCTGCGGGCTGAGGCGAGCGACCTCCGCACGGAGCGTGACGTAGAACTGCTCGGTGAGCTCTTCAAGCTCTCGGGCGACGTTCGGGGAATCGGCCATCAGGTTCCTCCGCCGGTTCGGAGTCTACTCGTACACACGCGCAAACTTTCCATGAAATGGATCAAGAATCAGCGCGAGGCGGAATCAAATCCCGAATCCCAAATCCCGAATCCCGACTCCGACGTGTTCACACATTTGCACATGACGCGCGTGTTCTACGGCTGGTGGATCGTGCTCGCGGCGGCCGCTGCCATGGTGGGAACGCTCCCCGGGCGCACGCAGGGTCTGGGCCTGATCACGGAACCTTTACTCGCCGACCTGCGGCTGGATCGCGTCAGCTACGCCGAGCTGAATTTCTGGGCGACGATGATCGGATCGGCAGCGGCAATCGGCATCGGACCGCTGATCGATCGCCTGGGCAGCCGGGTCATGGCGACCGTCGTGCCGCTCGCCCTCGGCACGTCGGTGTGGGCGATGAGCGGGACGCACTCGTTCGGTGCGCTCGCGATTTGGGTGACACTGACCCGCGCGCTCGGCCAGAGTGCGCTATCGGTGGTCAGCCTGACGATGATCGGCCAGTGGTTCGTCCGGCAAATCGATGCGGCGATGGCCCTCTTCAGCATCGTCATGAGCGTCGGCTTCATGATCGCGTTTCCAGCGGTCGGGGCGCTGGTGCAGCGGTCGGGATGGCGCACGGCGTGGCTCGCCGTCGGCGTCGCGCTCGTCGTCGCGCTCGCACCGATCGGGTGGATCGTCGTGCGGCGGGGGCCGGAGGTCGGCGCCGAACCAGTCGATCGAAGCGGTATGCGATGGAATGACGCGCTGCGGACGCCGGCATTCTGGATCTTCGCCGCAGGCACGTCGCTCTACGGGCTCGTCGCGTCGGGCATCGGGTTGTTCAACGAGTCGATCCTCGCGCAGCGCGGATTCGGTCCTGAGATCTACTACCAGACGCTCGCGGTCACCGCGATGACCGCGCTCGCCGGCAATTTCGCGGGCGGGTGGATGGCCACGCGCGTTGCGCTCGGCAGGTTGATGGCGGCGTCGCTGCTGATTCTCGTCGCCGGACTCATGGCGATTCCTCACGTCACGACGCGCCCGCAGGTGATGATGTGGGCGACGGCGATGGGGCTCGGCGGCGGCCTCGTGATGGTGCTCTTCTTCAGCGTGTGGCCGCGCGTGTTCGGACGCCTGCATCTCGGCCGCATTCAGGGAACGGCGCAGGCGCTCACGGTCGTCGCATCGGCAATTGGTCCGCTGCTGCTCGCGTGGTGCGTCGCTCGGACCGGCAGTTATACGGCGATGTTCTACATCCTCGCCGGCGTCATTGCGGTTGTCGCGCTTGCCGCGTTTCTCGTCGCGCTCCCACAGGAACGTCTGAAGTCTGAAGTCTGAAGTCTGAAGCTGCCAGTGACGCTCGCGCTCTACGCCACGATCTGGATCGCGCTGGCCGGCTTCGTCGCAGCGGACGCGGCGAAACATCGTCGTCCTGTTCCCGATTGGGCCTGGCCGATTTCCTTGGCGGGCGCGATCCTCTGCGCCGCGCATATCGTCATCGCGTTCGGACACCATCATCACTGGAATCACGACGCCGCGATCGCGGAGACCGCGCGTCAGACGGCGGCGGTGTACGGCCTCGCGTGGGGAGGCGGCGTCTACGTCAACTACGCGTTCCTCGCCGCGTGGCTGGTGGACCTGTGGTGGTGGCGGGCACATCGGTCGGAGTATTTCGCGCGTCCGGCGGCGGTTGTCTGGGGGATGCGGGCGTTTTTCTTCACGATCATCTTCAACGCCGCCGTCGTCTTCGCGTCAGCGCCGAGGCGCGTCGCGGGCCTGGCGGTATCGATCGCGCTACTGGTGATCTGGGTCACCGATCTCAATCGTCGGGCGGTCCGTTCAGGGCCGCCGATCGACGCACGGCCGCCCCACGAGTGATGCTACGAATCGCGCAGCACCTGCGCCGGATCGATGCGCGATGCGCGGTGGGCGGGCAGCCATCCGGCGAAGGCGCCGACCGTGACGAGCGTCGCCGCCGCGGCGGCGAGCGTCGCCGGATCGCGCGGCTCGAGTCCGAAGAGCAGCGTCTCGACGAAGCGCGACAGCCAGACGCTTGCGCCGGCGCCGACCACGACGCCGAGGATCACGAGCACCGACACGCGCGACAACACGAGGCGCACCACGCCTGACGGCGCGGCACCGAGCGCGAGGCGGATGCCGATCTCGCCGCGGCGCCGCGTCACCGCGTACGACGTCACCCCGTAGAGTCCAAGGCCGGCGAGCAGGAGCGCGAGCGCGCCGAAGAATCCCGACAGCATCGCGACCACGCGTTCCTGCGTCAGCGACTGGTTGACCTGATCGGACAGCAGACGATAGGTGAGGGCGAGATCGCGATTCACGCCGTTGATCGCGGCGCCGACGCTGCGCGCGAGGAGCGCCGGCGATCCACTCGACGATCGCACGCTGAGAAACGCCTGCGGCGGCGCCGGTGACCGGCTGTCGTCGAACTGCGCGACTGGAACGTACATCGTCGGCGGCACCGGCTCGCGCAGCGCGCGATACACGGCGTCGGCGACGAGGCCGACGATCTCCTTCGGCGGCTGCGGATTGCTTGCGACGCCGATCGTGACCGTGTGGCCGATCGGATTCGCGCCGTTGAGAAACCTTTTCGCGAATGCCTGGTTGACGAGAATCACCGGCGGTGCGGTCTTGCGGTCGCCGTCGTTGATGTCGCGGCCGGCGACGACCGGCGTGCCGTAGGTCGTGAACCATCCTGGCGTGACCGCGTTGAAGTTCGAGATCCGCTGGCGCTCGGACAACGGCACGGCGCCCGAGACGTCGACGCGGTTGTTCCATGTGTTGCCGCTGACCGGCGTGACGAACGACACCGCCGCGGCCGACACTCCCGGCACGGCGAGCACACGCTGGCGGAGCCGCTCCCACATCGGCAGTCGATCGGCGGCCGGGATATCGGTGCGCAGCGAGTTGACCGCGACGAGCAGGACGCGATCGCGATCGAACCCGAGATGGAGATTCGCGAGCGAGCTGAACGTGCGCATGAACAGTCCGGCGGCGACGACGAGCACGAGCGAGAGTGCCACCTGTGCGACGACCAGAGCGCTCGCAACATTCAGATGCCCGACGAGCGCGAAACGCTTGCCCACCGCAGCTCCGCGAGCGAAGGTGGGCCCTTGTTCTTTCAGTGCTTCCATCGGTGGCACGCGGCTCGCGCCGAATGCCGGCGCCATGCCGAACAGGAGCGCGGTGCCGATCGTCACGGCGCTGGTGAAGGCAAAGACGCGCCAGTCGAGCGCAAGATCGAGGAACACGGTGTTGGTTTGAGTCGAGAGTTGCTGGACGAGCAGGCGGCTGCTCCAGCGTGCGATGACGACGCCGAGCGCCGCACCGGAGGCGGCAAGAATCAGGCTCTCCGTCAATAGTTGTCTGGCGAGTTGCCAGCGTGCGGCGCCCAGCGCGAGCCGCACGCTCCATTCGTGCCGCCGTGCCGTCGCACGTGCGAGCAGCAGGTTGGCGATGTTTGCGCACGCGATCAGCAGGACGAGCCCGACGACGACGAGGATCGTGAGCAGCGGCCGCTGGTAGCGCTGCCGCAGTTGCGAGTTGCCGGTGCCGGCCGCGACCAGCGTGAATTTGTCCTTGAGGTATTCCGCAACCGCGCCGGGCGGCCCCTCCGGCAGCGAGCCTTCTCGGATCTGCGGCTGCACGCCGCGCAGCGCCGCCGTGCCCGCTTCGACCGACTGTCCCGGCTTCAGGCGCGCCATCACCGTCAGCCACCACCACCATTTCTCATCGAGCGCCGACTCGTTGCCGCGGATGAGCGGTTCAGTACCGATCGGAATCGCGACGCCGAATGCACGCCCGACGTCGGGACCGAAGAAGTCCGCCGGCGTCACGCCGATGATGGTGTACGGCACGCGCTCGATGGTCAGCGTGCGGCCGATGGCGTCGGCGGCGCCGGCGAAGCGCCGCTGCCAGAACGCGTAGCTGATCACGGCGACCGGTCCGTCCGGTCCACCGCCGCGCGCGTCGTCGGCGACCGTGATCGTGCGGCCGAGCATCGCCGGGACGCCGAGCGTGTCGAACAGGCCGCCGCTCACCCAAATGCCGTCGACGAACTGCGTTTCACCGCCAGCCGCGAGGTTGAATCGCATCGTGCTCCATGCGAACACGCCGTCGAAGATCTCGCCGCGTTGACGAATCTGCTCCCAGATCGGATTCGTCCAGGATGCCATGCGCGATGCCGAATCGTTGGTGACCAGTGCGAGTTGCTGCGGTGCCTTCACCGGCAGCGCGCGAAGCAGCAGGCTGTTGACGATCGAAAAGATCGCAGTGTTGGCACCGATGCCGAGCGCGAGCGACAGGACGGCGACGATGGACACGATCGGCGTCGCTCGCAGCGCGCGAATGGCCAGTCTCAGGTGTTGCATCTCGCCTCCGCGATCCGGGATTTTCTACGAAGCGGTTCGTAGGGTCAACGCCATCTGATGAGCCGATCGAGCAGGGCGCGGCGTTGGCCGCATTGACTATGATGTGTCGCGTGATCGTCGCTCTGACCCGTGAAATCAGCCCGGCGATGGCGGCGTGCGAGCTGACGCATCTGGAGCGTGTGCCGATCGACGTCGAGCGTGCACGCGCCCAGCACCGGCAGTACGAACAGGCGCTCGTCGAGGCCGGCTGCCAGATTGAGCGGCTGCCGTCGAGTCCGGAGATGCCCGACTCGGTGTTCGTCGAGGACATCGCCATCGTCTTCGATGAGCTGGCGATCGTCACCAACCCGGGCGCCGCGTCGCGGCGCGTCGAAGTGCCGGCAATCGCGCAGGCGCTCGAACGTCATCGGCCGCTCACGTGCATCGCGCCGCCCGGCACGATGGACGGCGGCGACGTGATGGCCGTCGGTCGCCGCGTGTACGTTGGACTTTCCACCCGCACCAACGCCAGCGGCGTCGCGCAGATGCGTGCGGCACTCGCGCCCCACGGGTACACCGTCTGCGCGGTGAAGGTGCACGGCTGCCTGCATCTGAAGTCCGCGATCACCGCCGTCGCTGATGACCTGCTCCTCGTCAATCCGAGGTGGGTTGAACAGGACGCATTCAACGGCTATCGCTTCGTCGAGGTCGATCCGTCAGAACCGATGGCGGCCAACGCGCTGCGTGTCGGCGACGTCGTGATCGTTTCCGACGCGTGTCCGCGCACGGCGGAGCGGCTGACACGAACCGGGCTGCACGTGCGCGCCATCGACGCGAGCGAAGTGGCGAAGGCGGAAGGTGCGGTCACCTGTTGCAGCGTGATATTCAAGAGTTCGAGGACACCATGAGATCGATGTGGCAGGACGAAACGCGGCGCGAGCTCCAGGGCCGTCTCGCCAAACTGACGCCGACCGATCGTGCGCAGTGGGGAAAGATGTCGGCGCCGGAAATGGTGTGTCATCTGTCCGAGAGCCTGAAGATGGCGATCGGCGATTTGCCGTGCGCGTCGAAGAACACGCCGCTGCGGCATCCGCCGCTCAAGCAGCTGGTCGTGTACATCGCGCCGTGGCCGAAAGGCGCCCCGACCGCGCCCGAGCTTCTCGCGCGCGCGCCTGCCTCCTGGCCGAACGACGTCAGCGAACTGAATACGCTCGTCGATCGGTTCGCGGCGCGCTGCAATGCTTCGAGCTGGCCGGAGCACCCCGCGTTTGGCAAGCTCTCGACGCGCGCGTGGGGCAGGCTGGTGTATCGTCACATCGATCATCATCTGCGCCAGTTCGGCGCGTGAACGATCGAGGAGCACACCGTGGATGGCAAGCGTGAGTTGTTGCGCCACGCAGTCGCGACCGTGGCGTATCGCGGCGGCAAGGCGGTCCGCGGCGCGCCGGCGAGCTTCGCGACCTACAGCGCCGACGGATCGCCGCGCACGCCCGTGAAGATCCTCGCGCACATCGGCGACTTGTACGACTGGGCATTGTCGCAGGCCAAAGGTGCGGAGGCGTGGAACGACTCGACGCCGCTCGAGTGGGACCGCGAAGTCGACCGATTCTTCGCGGCGCTCGCGCGCTTCGATCACTATCTCGCGTCTGATGCGCCGCTGGCGGTGACGCCCGAGCGGCTCTTTCAGGGCGCCCTCGCCGACTCGCTCGCGCACGTCGGGCAGCTGGCGATGCTGCGCCGGTTGGCCGGCGCGAAGATGAAGAGCGAAAACTACTCGCGCGCCGACATCGTGGTGGGGCGCGTCGGGGCCGAACAGACCCCCGCAAAACGGGAATTTGACTAGGCCACTAGGGTCGATGCCCGTGCGCCAAGTCCGAAACCGTTACTGGATGTTGAAAAATGA
>DAIUKO010000170.1:0-14258 GCA_036848175.1 Vicinamibacterales bacterium
GCGCCAACAACGTGGGCTACCGCGACCAGGAGTACTTCGCCAACTACAACCGCGCTGGGAAGCTGTCGGTCACCGGGGGTTACCAGCAGATTCCGCAGTTCTACAGCGTGGACACGATGACGCCCTACACGGGCAGCGGCGGCACGCTGTTGCTCGATGATGCGGCGCAGCGTGCCGCCCAGAACGGAGCGGGCCTCAACCCCTACGTCGCGATCGCGCCGCAGTTCGAGCTGCGCGAGCGGCGCGACATCGGACGCGTCGACGTCGTCGCTACGCCGACGCCGAAGCTCGACGTCACGGCCAGCTTCACGACGCAGAAGCACGGCGGCGAGCTGCCGTTTGGCGCCAGCTTCGGCTTCAGCAACGACGTCGAGGTGCCGCTGCCCTACGACTCGCGCGCCAACGACTTCACCATCGGCACCGAGTGGACCAACACGAAGAATATGCTGCGCCTCGCCTACAGCGGGTCGTGGTTCGACAATCTCGCGCCCACGCTCGTCTGGGACAGCCCGCTCCGTATCGACGACGCGGCGGACAAGCCCGCGAAAGGCCGCATGTCGCTGTGGCCGTCGAATTCGGCACAGACGATCAGCTTCGGCGGCTACAGCAAGCTCGCGCACAAAACCCAGGTCACCGGCTTCTTCTCGTACGGACTCTGGAGCAACGACGAGCCGCTGCAGCCGTTCACCATCAATTCGGCGCTGCCGGTGATCGCGCTGCCGCGCACGAATGCGGACGCCGAGGCGCACGTGTTCTCGACGAACCTGAACCTGACGTCGCATCCAACCACCGACTGGCGGTTCGGCGCGCGCTTCCGCAATTACACCTACGCGAATCACATGCCGGCGACGAGCATCACGAATTACAACAACTACGATTCCGGCTCGTCGACGACCCCGACCGGCGGTCCCGATCTCTACGCCCACGACCGGACCACGTTCGACGCCGACGCGACGTGGGACAAGCTGAAGCCGCTCGCGCTGACGGTTGGCTACACGCACAACGCCAACGGCTACGACGCGCGGATCTTCCAGTCGAGCGGCGAAGACGTGTTCCGCGTGTCAGCCGACGCAGTGGGATCCTCCTGGGCGACCTTCCGGGTTCTATACGAGGTCGGCAGCCGCACCGGATCCGGCCTGGACGAGAAGGCCCTGACCGCCATCGGCGAGCATCCGGAGATGCGGCATTACGACCTGGCCGACCGGACCAGAAACCGCTTCACGGGACAGGTCGACATCGTCCCGTCGGACGTCTGGATGTTCAGCGTCTCCGGCGGGATCCTGCACGACGACTACGGCGACACCGTGTTCGGACTGCAGAAGTCGAACGGGAGCAGCTTCTCGCTGGCGGCCGACTACCACCTCCCGAACGGAATGGGCGCCGGGGGCACCTACAATTTCGAGCGGTATACCGGACTGCAGCAATCGCACGAGGGGGATTCGTCAGCCGCGCAGTTCAACGATCCGCTGCGCAACTGGACGTCCGACGCGAAGGAAACGGTCCACTATTTTTCGATTTACGCGACGCCGCCCCGCATCGGCCGCAACACCGAGGTGCGGGTCTCGTACGATTTCAGCCACGCGGCAGCCAATAACGTCTACACCATTCCGGCCGGCAGCCCGATCGCGACGCCGAATCAGCTGCCGGAGGTATTCAACAAGCTGCAGCAGCTGCACATCGACGCGCGCCATCGCCTGACGAAGAACCTCGCGGCATCCTTCTCCTATCTCTACGAGCCGCTGAAGATCTTCGACTACGCGTTCGATCCGAGCGTGGTGAACGGCATCGTTCAGCCCAGCTCGCTGGTCATGGGGTACGTCTACCGGCCGTACACCGCGAACTCGTTTGTGTTCGGTCTGCGATATCTGTGGTGAACCGGAGCGCGAGGCTTTAGCCGATCGAAGACGTAGCGCGAGGCTTCAGCCGAGCGAACAAGGAGGTCTGATGCGGACGTTGCTCACGATTGTGTTCACGTTGGGTTGCGCGATGGCGGCGGCGGCCGGGCAGGATGCCGCGCTGGTCAAGAAGGGGCAGGACGTCTACACCGCGCAGAAGTGTCAAGTGTGCCACTCGGTCGCCGGCAAAGGCGGAAAGGCGAGCGCGCTCGACGGCGTCGGCGCGAAGCTGAGCGCGGAGGACATCCGTCAGTGGATTACGCATCCCAAAGACGCGGCGGCGAAGGCGAAGTCGACCAAGAAACCGCCGATGCCGGCGAAGTACGTCAGTCTGCCGGCGGCCGACATCGATGCGATGGTGGCCTACATGCAGAGCCTGAAGTAGCGAAAGCGGCACGAGAGCAGGAGACGTTGTGACAGATCGTGCGGCGCTCGCCCGCCATCCCGTGGCGATCACCGGCGCGGTGATCGCCACCGCAGCGGCGGTGGTCTTCATCGCGCTGACGATCGGGATCGTGGCCGGATTGTTCGAACACAACCCGTACGCGGGCCTGGTGGTCTTCGTCGCCGTTCCTGCGCTGCTCGTCGCCGGGCTGCTGCTCGTCCCGCTGGGCATGTGGCTCCAGCGCCGAAAGGTCGAGCGCGATCCGAACGCGGCCGGCGACTGGCCGGTCCTCGATTTCCGCCGCGCCAGCGTGCGGCGGACGGCGCTCGCGATCACGGCGCTGACCGCCGCGAACGTCGTGATCATCCTGCTCGCGGGCTACGGCAGCCTGCACTGGATGGAGTCGCCGCAGTTCTGCGGGCAGGTCTGCCACACGCCGATGCACCCCCAGTTCACGGCGTGGAGCGGCGCGACGCACGCGCGCGTCGCGTGCGTCGACTGCCACATCGGCGAAGGCGCCGCCGCGTTCGTGCACGCCAAACTGAACGGCGTCCGTCAGATGGTGCACGTCATGACGAACGCGGTGCCGGCGCCGATCCCGCCCGGCGCCGAGATGCCGCCTGGCGCGCAGGCCCGCACCTGCGGCGCCTGCCATCGGCCCGGCCGCGCCGCCGGCGATCGGATTCGCACGATCCGCGAGTACGCGGACGACGAGTCGAACTCCGAAACGACGACCACGCTGCTCATGCACGTCGGCGGCGGCTCGTCGTCGCCGCGATCTATCCACTGGCACGCCGATCCCTCCGTTCGCATCGAGTACGTGGCGACGGATGCGGAGCGTCAGATGATTCCCTACGTCAAGGTGACCGACGCGAAAGGGCAGATGAAGGAGTACCGGGCCCCGGATACGACCGACCAGGCGATCGGCCAGGGCACACGCCGGACGATGGACTGCGTGGACTGCCACAACACCGTCGGGCATCCGATCGCGGCCACATCCGAGCAGGCGGTGGATCGCGCGCTGGCCGCGATGCCCGAGAGCCGCAAGCTGCCGTTCGCGCGGCGCGAGGGTGTCCGGCTCGTGAAGGAGTCGTATCCGAGCCAGGACGAGGCGCTGAGCGCGATCGATCGCGAGTTGCGCAAGTTCTACGCGTCGCGCCACGGCAGCGCCGATGACGCGGCCCTGGCACGGACCGTCGCCGCGGTCCAGGAGGCCTACCGCCGGAACGTGTTTCCGTCGATGAAGGTGACCTTCGGCTCGTACCCCGATAACCGGGGCCACGTCACCTCGAACGGATGTTTCCGGTGTCACGACGATTCGCACGAGGCGAAGGACGGTTCGAAGATCAGCGGCGACTGCGAGTACTGCCACAAACAGCTCGAGAACCCGCTTTAGAAATGAGCGTGATATGAAACCGCGAATCATCGTCGCACTCCTCGTCGCGCTGGTCGTCGCCTGCAGCGCGCCCCGTGAGCAGACTTCAGTGCGCGCGCAGTCCGCGACGCAGTTCAGCAGCGTGGATCAACTGGTCGCGCCGATCGCACTCTATCCAGATCAGCTGCTCGCCCAGATTCTGATCAGCGCGGGGGATCCGGCGAAGATCAGCGAACTCGACACCTGGATGCAGAACAACCAGCACATGAAAGGCACGCAGCTGCAGAACGCGGCGGTGAAAGCAGGCTTCGATGCCAGTTTCGTCGCGCTCGTGCTCTTCCCGCAGGTCGTCACGAAGATGGCCACCGAGCTCGCGTGGACCACGCAACTTGGCCAGGCGTTTGCCGCCAATCGATCGTTAGTGTTCGACAGCATCCAGAAGCTGCGGAAGCAGGCGCAGGAGGTCGGGACGCTGAAGACCACCGCGCAGCAGGAGGTGACGACGCAGACGACGTCGGGCGGCGACAACGTCATCGTGATCGAGCCGTCGAATCCGCAGGTGGTCTACGTTCCACAATACAACCCGACGGTGGTCTACACGACCCCGCCCGCCACCACCGTGGTCGTGCAGGAGACCTCCTCTGCCGACGCCGCGGTCGCCGCCGGCCTCATCGGATTCACCGCCGGGATTGCGATCGGTGCGGCCATGGACAACAACTACTACTACGGGCCATACGGATGGCACGGCGGCGGCTACATGTATAACGACGCCTGGGACGACTACTACGACGCGCGCGAGGACGCGCGCGACGACTGGCAGGATCATCGCGAGGATATGAACGAGAATCGCAGCGATCGCGCCGAGGACGCGCGCGAGAGCCGGGGCGAGCGTACCGAGAACCGCCAGGACACTCGCGGCACGACGCAGGAACAGCGGACCGAGCGCCAGCAGAACCGGACGGAGAACCGTCCCCAGTCGTCGACGCAGCGGGCGCCGCAGGGCGCTTCGACTCAGAGCGCCACGACGCAGTCGCGTTCCAACCGCAGCGGCAGCACTCAGGCGCGCGGCTACGGCGACGGCACGAAGACGACGCAGCAGGCGACGCAATCGCGAAGCGGCGGTTCGGACGCATTCTCCGGTTATTCCAGCGGCTCATCGCAACGCTCGTCGAGCGCGCGCGGCAATAGCAGCCGAAGCAGCTCGCGCGGAGGCGGCGGGGGACGCAGGCGGTGACGCTCGTTCAGGGCGGAGGGTTGAGGGCTGGGCTTATGACACAACTTGCGAAAACTCATCGCGTGGCCGCGATCGCGTGTGCCTTCGTTGCGCTCACAGCGTCAATCGCCGCGGCGCAGCAGACCGGCCGGCATCGCACATTCAACACGCCGCACGACGCCGTGCAGGCGCTCATCGCCGCGGTCAAGACGGGAAACTTCGACGAACTGCTCGCCATCTTTGGGCCGGATGGCCAGGAGCTGGTGGCGTCCTCGGATCCGGCGACGGGACGCAGGAACCGCGAAGTGTTTTCCGTCGCGGTCGGGGAGAAGTGGCAGCTGGTGGACGAGGGGCCGAACCGTAAGACGCTCGTCATCGGCAACGAGGAGTGGCCCTTTCCTGTCCCGATCGTGAAGGACGCGAGCGGCTGGCGATTCGACACCGCGTCCGGGAAGGAAGAGATCATCGCGCGGCGGATCGGCCGCAACGAGCTTGCGGCCATCGACAGCTGCCTCGCCTACGTGACGGCGCAGAAACGGTACGCACAGGAAGGTCACGACGGCAACCCGGCCGGTGTGTACGCGAAGACGTTCAACAGCGATCCGGGCAAGGAGAACGGCCTGTACTGGCCGGCGGCGCACGGCCAGAAGCGAAGCCCGCTCGGCGAGCTCGTGGCCCAGGCCGCGGAGGAAGGCCGTGCGCTCGGCGCCGATCGCACGCAGCCATCACCGCTTCACGGCTACTACTTCAAGATTCTGACCTCGCCTGGAGGCTTCGCGCTCGTCGCCTGGCCCGCCGAGTACAACGTCACCGGCGTCATGACGTTCCTGGTCAACCAGGACGGCATCGTCCGCGAGAAAGATCTCGGCACGGGAACAGACGCCTCCGCGCGCCGCATGACGGTGCATCATCCGGACTCGTCCTGGCGCCGCTCGCAGTAATCGCACGTCTTCGCTGCGCCCGACGACAGCAGAAACACTCCGGAATGTCGGAGGCCGCCGCGAATCTCTCGGATGACGCCCTCGCGAGAGGCCGCGTTTTTCCGACGATTTCGTGGCGATGTGAGAACGGCGCCAGTGGCACTGGCTGTGCTCGTCCGCTACGCGTGCGTTCGGTGATGTACCGGCGCGCGCTCGACAAGGAGAGGCGACATGCGAACACCACGGACGAACCGCGGGCTGGGCTCGGTCTGCCTTCTGGCGGCGGCGCTCGCTCTCGGAGGATTTTCGGACGCACGCGCGCAGGATGGCCCGGCGACGGCCGACGGGACGAGCGCCGCGGCGCAGCCGGGGCCCGATGCGAAGACGACGGCCGAGATCTACGGCTTCGCGATGCTCGACATCGGACACGACTTCAAACAGATCAACCCGAACTGGTTCGACACGATGCGCGTGACGAGACTGCCGTCGGTCAAGGACGAGTTCGGGCGCGACAACAACACGTTCGCCAGCGTGCGACAGAGCCGTCTCGGCGTTCGAACCTCGACGCCAACCGTGCTCGGCGATCTGAAGACCACATTCGAATTTGAATTGTTCGGAACCGGCGTGGATGAAGGACAGACGACGTTTCGTCTGCGCCACGCTTACGGCGAGATCGGCAAGCTCGGCGCGGGGCAGACATGGAGCCCGTTCATGGATCCCGACGTGTTCCCCAACTCGCTGGAGTACTGGGGACCGACCGGCATGGTGTTCTTCCGCAACGTGCAGGTCCGCTGGATGCCATTGATCGGCGACAAGAGCCTGACGATCGCGCTCGAAAGGCCGGGCGCCAGCGGCGATGCCGGTGTCTACGCGAACCGTGTCGAGCTGCAGAACATCAAGCCGCGGTTTCCGCTGCCGGATTTCTCCGCCGCCTACAAGCTGACGCAGAAATGGGGCTACGTCCGCGCCGCCGGCATGCTTCGCCTGATCAAGTACGACGACGTGCTCGAGGATCGGTTCGACCTCTCGGGTGATGCGACCGGGTGGGGCATCAACCTCAGCTCGAACCTCAAGGCCGGCGCGAAGGACGTCGTCCGGCTGCAGCTGGTGTTCGGCGAAGGCATCCAGAACTACATGAACGACTCGCCAATTGACGTCGGTGTCGCGAACAACCCGTCGAATCCGGTGACGCCGGTTGTCGGCAAGCCGATCCCGATCGTCGCCATCGTCGCCTTCGTCGATCACACCTGGAACGAGGAGCTCACCAGCACCGTGGGCTACTCGTGGCAGGACAACGACAACACCGACGCGCAGTCGCCCAGCGACTTCAGGACCGGACATTACGCGCTCGGCAACGTTCTCTACTCGCTGGCGCCGAACGTCATCGTCGGCGGCGAGCTGCAGTGGGGCCGCCGCGAGAACTTCTCGGACGGTTTCCACAGCGACGGTTTCAAGCTGCAGTTCTCGTTCAAGTACAACTTCTCGATCAAGCTTGGATCGTGATCGCACAGGTCGCCGGCTTCCTCCACGAGTTCCCGGCGCTCTGTCTGTTTCTGAGCATTCTCGTCGGGACGATCATCGGCCGGTTCCATTTCAAGGGTGTCGGCTTCGGCTCCGTCGTCGGCACCCTCATCGCCGGCATCGGCATCGGCATCCTCGCGAAGCCGGAATTGCCCGACCTGCTGCGCTGGACGTTCTTCTACCTGTTCCTCTTCTCGATCGGCTATTCGGTCGGCCCGCAGTTCTTCGGCAGTCTCAAGACCGAGGCGTTGCCGCAGATCGCGCTCGCGGTCATCGTCGCGCTGAGCGGCCTGGCCGCGGTGATTGCCGTGACGGCGGTCTGGGGCTTCGACGAAGGGCTGGCCGTCGGCATTCTGTCGGGTGGCATGACGCAATCGGCCGCGCTCGGTACGGGACTGAGCGCGATCGCGGAGTTGCCGATTCCAGCTGAAGCCAAGGCAACGTTGATCGCCAATGCGCCGCTGGCCGACGCGATTACCTACGGGTTCGGTGATCTTGGACTGATCCTGTTCCTCACCTGGCTCGGTCCAAAGTTGATGCGGGCCGATCTCAGAAGCGAAGCGAAGGCGCTCGAGAAAACGTTGTCTGCAGGCGGGGCGGACGCGCAGGTTTTTTCCGCCGCGCACTACAGTCTGCGTGCGTACGTCGTCGAGAACACGCAGGTGGCCGCCTCGAGCCTGGCGGCGCTGGAGAACCGGTACGCCGACGCACGGCTGTCGGTGCAGCGCGTGCATCGCGGCGCCGACCGGCTGGAGCTGAATCCGGCGCTGACACTGCAGGCGGGCGATCGCCTCGTCGTGTCGGCTCGCCGAGGCGCGTTCCTCAACGCCGAACGTGACATCGGACCGGAGATCGACGACCCGGCCCTCCTGTCGGTGCCGCTGACGACGGCGATTGTAGTCGTCACGGGCGAACACGTGAACGGCAAGACGATTGGCGATCTCGCACAGGATCCACGGGCGCGTGGCGTGTACCTCGAATCGCTGCGGCGCGGCCTGGCGCCGATGCCGCGGGACCCCTGGACCGTGCTGGAGCGTGGTGACGTGCTGCGTCTCGTCGGCGCGCCCGAGGACGTCGAGCGCGCGGGCAGGCACATCGGGTTCGTGGAGCACGACGTGTCGGCGACCGATCTGACGTTTGTCGCGTGCGGGGTCTGCGCCGGCATGCTGCTCGGGATGCTGAAAATCAACGCCGGCGGCATCGTCCTCGGCCTCGGCACGGCGGGATCGATTCTGGTCGTCGGTCTGGTGGCCGGATGGGCGCGCAGCCGCTATCCCGTATTCGGCGCGATTCCAGAACCGGCGCAGCGGCTGCTGATGGACGTCGGTCTCATTGTCTTCATCGCCGTCGTCGGCATGCACGCCGGTCCGTATGCCGTCGAGGCGTATCACACGAGCGGCGGCGTGTTCTTCGCGAGCATTTTCGCGGCCGGGATGATCGTCACCACGGTGCCGCTCGCCGTCGGGACGATCGCCGCCCGATACGTGCTGAAGATGAGCCCGCTGATGACGCTCGGCGGCCTTTCCGGCGCGCAGACCTGCACGCCGGGGCTGAATGCGCTGCGCGAGGCGAGCGGCAGCAACATCGGCTCGCTGGCCTACACCGTGCCGTACGCGATCGGCAACATCCTGCTCACCGTCTGGGGGCCGGTCGTGGTCGCCATCGTGCACGCGATGCGGACGCCCTGAACGCGAATGAAACGCGGCTTCGACGTTCTGCGCGACAAGGCACTCAATCGATCCATCGCCTTCGGGCGGAAGGAGCGGGATCGCCTGGGCCTGACCGGATTGCTGCCGCACCGCGTCTCGACCGAACGACAGATGGTGGACCGGGTGATGGTCGTCCTCGAACGACTGCCTCGCGACATCGATCGATACATGTTGCTATCGGCGCTGCAGGAGCGAAACGAGCGGCTCTTCTATCGAACGGTGATCGACCACGTCGATCGGATCCTGCCGCTCATCTACACGCCGACGGTGGGCGAGGCCTGCAAGGAGTTCTCGCACATCGCCAGGGAACCGAAAGGGTTCTTCATCACGCCGGACGATCGCGGGCGAATCCGGCGCATCCTGGCCAACTGGCCGCGGAAGAACATCCGCGTTATCGTGGTCACCGACGGCCAACGAATCCTCGGGCTCGGCGACCTCGGCGCCAACGGGATGGGGATTCCGATCGGGAAACTGGCGCTCTACACCGCGTGCGCCGGCATCGATCCTGAAGTCTGTCTACCGGTGACGATCGACGTCGGGACCAACAACGAGGAGCTGCTCAACGACGTTCTCTATCTCGGGTACCCACGCCGGCGGCTCGAGGGCAAGGCGTATTTCGATCTCGTCGAGGAGTTCGTGACCGCCGTTCAATCGCGATATCCCGACGCGCTGATCCAGTTCGAAGACTTCCTGACGCCGAATGCCTACGCGCTCCTGAACAAGTACAGGGATCGCGTGCTCTGCTTCAACGACGACATTCAGGGTACGGCCGCGGTTGCCCTGGCGGGCGTGTACTCCTCGACGCGGATCACCGGCATCGCGTTCAAGGACCTGACGATCATGTTCCTGGGCGCCGGTTCGGCGTCCACGGGGATCGCGGACCTGATGACCAGCGCATTCGTGGCCGAAGGGCTCAGTCCCGACGAGGCGCGGCGCCACCTGTGGTTCGTCGATGTCACCGGCCTGGTGGTGAAGTCGCGCACCGACCTGATGGAGCACAACCTGCCGTACGCACACGACTTCAAGCCGCTCGGCTTCGTCGATGCGATCGATGCGATCAGGCCTCACGTGCTCATCGGCGCCACCGGCGCGCCGGCCACATTCACCCGCACGGTGGTCGAGCGGATGAGTGCGATCAATCCCCGGCCGGTGATCTTCGCGCTGTCCAACCCCACGTCGCGGGCGGAATGCACCGCGGAACAGGCGTACGAGTGGAGCAGGGGCCAGGCGATCTTCGCGAGCGGGAGTCCATTCGAACCAGTCGCTCATGACGGAAGAACGTTCCGGCCGGCGCAGGGCAACAACGCGTACGTGTTCCCGGGGATTGGCCTGGGCGCGATCGCCTGCCGGGCCCGCACGCTGCCCGACGAGCTCTTCCTGGAAGCCGCCCGTGCGCTCGCGGCGATGGTTCGGGAGAACGACCTCGAAGCGGGTTCGCTCTATCCGCCGCTGGGAACGATCAGGAAGATCTCGCTCGCCATCGCGGTGAGCGTGGCCACCAAGGCTTACGCGATGAATCTGGCGCGGGAGAAGCGGCCGGGGAACGTGCGGCGAAGCGTCGAAGCCTTGATGTACCAACCGTAAACGTTACGCCTCGAGGATCGACGAACGTTGTCGCTCGTCGATCCTCCTGGCGCGTCGTCTACTTCTTCACCGGCGGCGGGTAGTTCTTCAACAGCTTCGCTACGGCCTTCGCGAGATTTTTCTGCTGCTTCTCCGGCTTGGCCTTGGGATCGAGCGTCTTGCTCGCGGCGCCGCGCCACACCAGCGCTTTCGGCGCGGACGCATACATGTCGAGCGCGAGCTGTCCGATGTAGATCGTGGAGGTCTGACCGGTCGTCATCCCGCCCCCGCCGCCGTACCAACCGCCGCCGTAGCCGGGACCATAGCCCCACCCGGTGTCGAACGACGTGTATTCCTTCTCCTGTCCGATGCCCGCCTGGTAGCCGACGTACAAGTCGGCGCTGTCCGACTCGGACTTGGTCAGGCCTTTCTTCGCGAGCTCGGCGTCGACGGCGGCTTTCACCTGCTTGTCGGCCAGGTCGGACAACTGAGTGGCGCCCTTGATGACCACCCACTTGTAGGTCTTGAACGACGCGAAGTTGGCCTGCTTGTCGAAGTTGTACCGGACGTCCTGGGCAGCGGCGGTGCCCGTGCCGGCAAGGAACAACACCAGCGAGAGCGCGAGTAGCGGTTTCATCGTTCAACGGTCCTTTCTTTTTTGAGTGCGTTCCGTCGAGTAAGAATTCTCCGCGACGAAACTGCAAACGACACGCCGTGGATTTCGCGGGCTGATTCAGCGTGGACAACGAGATAGAAGTGGTCGCCGGTCCGACATTTCGGAGGCGCTACGGTCAACCGGGGGGCTCAGGCACGCAGGCCTCTCGCCAGCCCGCAGGTCGCCGCTGGCACGCCCGATGCGTTCACAGAGCGCGAGATCACCGATGGCGAGGCCGCGAGTGTTTCTGGCCGACGATCACGTGCTCCTGCTCAGCGCGTTCGCCAAGCTCCTCGCCGACGAGTGCGACATCGTCGGCCAGGTCGGAGACGGCCGCGCGCTGGTCGCCGAGGCCGCCGTGATCAAGCCCGATGTCATCCTGCTCGACGTCGCCATGCCGCTCCTGAACGGACTCGAAGCCGGGTATCAGATCAAGCAGATCCTGCCGGACGTCAAGCTGGTGTTCGTGACGATGAACGAGGGCGCCGACCTGGCGGCCGAAGCGTTCCGCATCGGCGCGTCCGCCTACCTGCTGAAACGGTCCGCGGCGTCGGAGCTCACGCTGGCGATCCGCGAGGTGATGCAGGGACGGTCGTACCTCACGCCGCTCCTCACCGGCCGCCTGATCGGATCGCTGGTGGGAGACGACCCGAGCGGGCCGTCGTTCGCGCTGACGCACCGGCAGCGCGAAGTGCTGCAGCTCATCGCCGAGGGCTACACGATGAGGGAGGTTGGCGATCTACTGAAGCTGACGCCGCGGACCGTGGCATTTCACAAGAACCGGATGAAAGCACTGCTCAACGTCCGCTCCACCGCGGCGCTCATCGACTACGCCATCAAGCATCACATTGTCTAAAGGCCTTGGCGCCCTCGTCAGCGCGGAGGGCGTGCACTTCAGCGTCTTCTCCAGGCGCGCGACCGGAATCGATCTGCTGCTCTTCGATCGCGTGGACGATGCACGGCCGGCGCGCGTGATCCCGATCGATCCGGTGGCAAACCGGCAGTATTACTACTGGAGTGTGTCCGTTCCCGGCCTTCGGGCGGGACAAATCTACGCGTACCGCGCTTCCGGACCGAGAGATCCGTCGAACGGCCTGCGCTTCGATCGGGAGAAAGTGCTGCTCGATCCTTACGGCCGCGGCGTCGTCGTGCCGGAAGACTACCGCCGTGACGCGGCCGCGCGTCCCGGCGACAACGCGGCCGCGGCGATGAAGAGCGTCGTCTGCGATCCGTCCACCTACGATTGGGAGGGCGACGAGCCGCTTCATCTCCCGGGCTCGCGCACCGTCGTCTACGAAGCGCACCTGAAAGGGTTCACCAGGCATCCGAGCTCGGGCCTGTCCGAACACACACGCGGGACCTACGCGGGTTTCATCGAAAAGATTCCGTACCTGCAGCAACTGGGCGTGACCGCGGTCGAGCTCCTGCCGATCTTCCAGTTCGACCCGCAGGCGGTTCCGCCAGGCGGTGGCCGCGTCAACTACTGGGGCTACCAGCCGGTGTCGTTTTTCGCGCCGCACCAGGCCTACAGCTCGCGGCGGGATCCGCTCGGGCCGATCGACGAATTCCGCGACATGGTCAAGGCGCTGCACCGGGCCGACATCGAGGTCATCCTCGACGTTGTCTACAACCACACGGCCGAAGGCGATCACAACGGGCCGACGGTGTGTTTCCGCGGACTGGACAACAGCGCCTACTACATCCTCGACGCCGATCGCTCGCGCTACGCGGACTACAGCGGGTGCGGCAACACGCTGAACGCCAACCACCCGATCGCGCGCAGGCTGATCGTGGACAGCCTGAAGTACTGGGTGGAGCACATGCACGTGGATGGATTCCGGTTCGATCTGGCGTCGATTCTTTCCCGCGATTCATCGGGTCACCCGATGCCCAATCCGCCGGTGCTGTGGGACATCGAGTCCGAGCCGTTGCTCGCCGGCACGAAGCTCATCGCCGAAGCCTGGGACGCCGCTGGTCTTTACCAGGTCGGCCACTTCGTCGGCGATGCGTGGAAGGAGTGGAACGGCCGATTCCGAGACGATGTGCGCGGCTTCTTCCGGTGTGACGAGGGCACGGTCACGCGTCTGGCGGATCGCATCATCGGCAGTCCCGACGTCTACGGACACAGGGACCGCGAAGCCGAGGTCAGCGTCAACTTCGTGACCTGCCACGATGGCTTCTCGCTGAACGATCTGGTGTCGTACAACGAGAAGCACAACGAAAAGAACGGCGAGAGCAACCGCGACGGCCACAACGACAATCGCAGCTGGAACTGCGGCGTCGAAGGACCGACCGACGATCCGGGCATCGAGCGCCTTCGCAACCGCCAGGTCAAGAACCTGCTGACGGCGACGCTGCTCTCGCTCGGCATTCCGATGATCCTGATGGGCGACGAGGTGCGGCGTACGCAGCACGGCAACAACAACGCCTACTGTCACGACGACGAGGACAACTGGTTCGACTGGACGCTGGTGAACCGGCACGCGGACGTGCACCGGTTCGTCGGCCTGCTGCTCGAGCGACGGGTGCAGCGCACCCGGACGCACGAGCAGCAGCGCATCAGTCTCTCGGAGATGCTGCGCACGGCGAAGACGGCGTGGCACGGCGTGAGGCTTTTTCAGCCTGACTGGAGCTCGCATTCGCACAGCATTGCCTTTGGCGCCGAAATGCCGCGCGAGGGTCTGGATCTGCACTTGATCCTGAATGCCTACTGGGAGCCGTTGGAGTTCGAATTGCCTCGGGTGGAGCGAGGCGACTCCTGGCGGCGGTGGATCGATACGTCGCTCGAATCTCCGGACGATATCGTGTCGTGGCGGAACGCGCCGCCCGTGGAAGATGCGCGGCGCTACCGCGCCGGACCGCGGTCGGTGGTCGTTCTCTGGAGATCTCTGGACGCGACCACGCCGCCAGCGGGTTGACGCGTGGGCGACCGGTTGTGCGCGGTCCGATCCTTCCGGTCGAGAGTCGGCGTCGATCGCTGCCGGAAGTGCATAGCGATCGAACGCGAGGACGAGCCATCGTG
>DAIUKO010000170.1:14358-15694 GCA_036848175.1 Vicinamibacterales bacterium
CGCAGTCCGTCGGCGCACAGCTTCGGCTGCATCCGGACGCAGTTGCCAGCGCATCGTCCGAGTTGCTCGGTCGATGGCGTGTCGACCCGTTCACGTATTTCCGGTTCATCAACCGCGCGTGGACCGAGCGTGTGTGCCAGATGTTCGCCGATGTGCCCGACGTTCCGATAGTCCGCCTTCACTGGGTGCGGGGAAGCTCGTCGCCGTGCGGCAACCGGCGCTGGCGTCAGCCCGGCGACTCGAGGGCCGAATGAGGAAGGCGACCGCGGCTCTCGTCGAGGAACTGCTCGCGGCGTGGCGAGAGTTGCGAGACCGCTGAGTGGTAACGAATGGCTTGGTCAAGTCGAAGGGCTTAAGAGGCAACGATGCGGATGATGAGAGTCGTCTTTCTGGCAGCAGTATGTGTTTTCAATCTGGTTGCGACAGCCCGAGCGCAGAACGTTCCAGGATCGGGTGCGCGCGATGACTGGCAGGTCACCGTGTACCCGGTCCTCGCGTGGGTGCCACTCAACATTGGGATTGACGTCAACATCCCTCCGATCGACGGCGGTGGAGGCGGAACAGGCGAGATCCTCGACAGCCGGCTCGATGGGGCGTTCTTTGCCGGCGTGGCGGCATCGAACGGCGCCTGGCGAATAGAAGGCTACGGACTGTGGGCCAGTTTCGGCGGCGACAGGCCAGAGCGGCCGTTCCTCGTCGTGGATCTCGACCTCATTTATGGTTCTGCCAAGCTGGGGCGACGAGTGGCTCCCGACCTGTATGTCAACGGAGGCGTACGCCGCCTCGCGCTCGACTATGACATCACGTTGGGTGACTCGCGCTTTTCACGCAAGCCCGGTGTGTGGGATCCCATTGTGGGGATCGGGTGGCATCGCGTGCGCCCCAAGGTGGAGTGGCATGCCGCGTTCGAAGGCGGCGGATTCGGCGTGGGCGCCGACGTTGATCTGGGCGCGTCGTTCAGCGTGGACTGGAAGCCGATCCCGCATTTCGGTCTCACCGCCGGCTACGGCATCCTCTACCTGAAAGTTTCGGACACCGTGGCGAGCA
Source organism: Vicinamibacterales bacterium (assembly GCA_036848175.1). GTDB lineage: Bacteria > Acidobacteriota > Vicinamibacteria > Vicinamibacterales > CAVVIG01 > QHWF01. Next base: position 15,406 of record DAIUKO010000170.1, read on the forward strand.
GAGATCTCACCATGAAGATCACCGCGCTCGGTCCAACCGTAGGGTTCGGGTTGTATTTTTGACCCGCTCGCCAGCGGCGCCGTTGTCGCCGCGGACCACATTTCTCAACGCGACGCCTGCCACTGAGCGTGTCGATCGCGCACCAGCGCGATCGTTCTGCAGTGCGGTACGCTCGAGGACTGCTTCTCTGCTGGACCACTCGTTGCACTCACATCGCTGACGCGCGGGATTCGCGCGCAGATTGCACGATTATCCGAGCGCGTCTCCGACATTTCGGACTCTGCGACGT
>DAIUKO010000171.1:0-15613 GCA_036848175.1 Vicinamibacterales bacterium
AACACACGATGCTGCTCGTCGCCGCCGCGGCGCGAAGGGTGATCGCGGTATCGACGGGGATGACGCGACACGTGTGGAAGCCGGCGATCGGCGAGGAGCTGCAGGGGAAGACGCTCGCGATCATCGGCTGCGGCGGCATCGGGCGCGCCGTTGCGCGCATCGCCTCGCTCGGGTACGGAATGCGAGTCGTCGGTTGTACCAGGCCTGACGTGCCCGCGCCGACGGCGCTCGAGCACTTTGCTCCAATGACGAATGACTTCGAATCCGCGGTGCGCGACGCCGATTTCGTCAGCTTGCATATGTCAGCGGGACGCGAGACATTCCACTGGCTCAATCGGGAACGTCTGGCGTCCCTCAATCAGCGCAGTTGGCTGATCAATACTGCGCGCGGATCGCTCGTCGACGAGGCGGCGTTGTTTGCGGCGCTGGCCGAGCATCGTCTGGCCGGCGCCGCACTCGACGTCTTCGCGCGAGAGCCGTACGCACCGGTCGAAGGAGGAGGCGACCTCCGCACGCTGGACAACGTCGTCCTGACGCCGCACGTCGGCAGCAATACGTCCGCGGCCAATCGCCGCATGGCCGAACGTGCGCTCCAGAACATCGTGCTCGCAGCACGGCACGCGTTCGCGCAGATGGATCTGCTCAACCCGGAAGTATTGACTGCATAAGTTGACAGTGCCGGAATCGCATATCGCCTCGCCAAATCGCGGCGTTAGACTCCTACGCGTCAGGAGGGCCAGTAGCGATGACGTCGTTCCGCGGACAACCTCGAATTCTCCGAATCCTTCTCTCGGTGTCGTTGTCATGTCTCCTGATACCGTCCGCCGTGCGCGCTCAGACGGCGCCGCGGCCGGCCGGAGCGCCGCCTCAGGATGCCCTGGCGCGGATGAACGAGGCGATCGACGCGCTGACGAAAAAAGTCTGGCCCAGCGTCGTGCAGATCACGGTCACCAGTTACGGCGCGCGCGAGGAAGCCGTTCGAGGCGACGCCAGCGTCGTCGTCGGACGACAGCGCTCGATCGGCTCGGGGTTCGTGATCGATCCGGACGGCTACATCATGACGAACGCGCACGTCGTCAGCGGTGCTCAGCGCGTCGAGATCGTGCTCCCCGCGGACAACGCGGACGGAACGTTGACGACGGCACTCTCGGGCAAATCGTACCTCGTCGCCGCACGCATCGTCGGCATCACGACCGAATTGGATCTGGCTCTGTTGAAGATCGATGGCATGAAGCTCCCGGCGCTGCCGCTTGCCACGTATTCACAGGTCCGGCAGGGTGAGACCGTGTTTGCGTTCGGGAGTCCGGCGGGAATGCGCAACAGCCTGTCGCACGGGCTGGTATCCGCGGTGGCACGACAGATCGATGCGGATTCTCCGCTGATCTACGTCCAGACGGATGCGCCGATCAACCCGGGAAATTCCGGCGGGCCCCTGGTCAACGTCCGCGGCGAAGTCGTCGGCGTGAACACGTTCATCCTCTCGCAGTCTGGAGGAAACGAAGGGCTGGGATTCGCGATTCCGAGCGCGACGGCGAGAACCGTGTTCCGCCAGCTGAAAACGTTCGGTCAACTGCGACGGCAGGAAGTGGGCATGAGCATCCAGACGATCACGCCAGGGATGGCTGGAGGACTCAACCTCGCCACGAACCGTGGCGTGATCGTGTCCGACGTCTGGCCCGGAGGCCCGGCGGAGGCCGCCGGTCTGAAGATCGGCGACATCCTCGTTTCCGTCGATGGTCAACCAGCCGACAACCTGCCGACCGTGAGTTACTACTTCCGCCTGAGAGATTCTCCCGAGAAGGTGCAGCTGGTCGTGCTCAGAGCAGGGACGCAGCAGACCATCGCCATCGCGCCGGTCGAAGAACGGAGCGAGTTCGATTCCGTGTCGGCGATGGCCGATCCCGAGAAGAGTCTCGTGTCCGAGCTCGGCATCCTCGGCGTTGAGATCGACCGACGCATCGCCTCGGCCGCGAAAGGACTCAGAGATCCGTACGGCATCATCGTCGTCGCCCGCGCGGCAGGCGCGACGAGCGAAGCGCCGATTCTGCCGAGAGATGTGATCCGCAGTCTGAACAACAAGCAGACGTCGACGCTCCAGGATCTCAGGGATGGAGTGCGATCCCTCAAGCCGGGCGCGCCCGTGACTCTGCAGATTCAGCGTGAAGGGAGGCTGATGTACGTCTCCTTCACCCTCGAATGAACCGCGTCGACACCAGGCCGCGCTCGGCTGATACGCTCGGGCCATATCTCGTCGACTTCAGCGCGGATTCGCGGTTCGCGAAACTCTTCGACGAACTGGGGCTCGTGCCGCGGCACCCGCAGAACCTTGGCGTTGACATCGCGTGGTCGTGAGGCAACGATCGTTCTCATGTTCCGCGCGATCGTTCTTGCGGCGCTCGTGTTCGCTATCCCGTGCGCGGCGGGCGCCCAGGCGGTCAGCGTCCTTCATATAAAGATTGTGCTGGCCGACGCCGACGGCAAGACGACGCCGGTGCCGCGCCATGCTCTGCTGATCAGCGACAATCCCGCGAGTGCGCCGCCGCGGCTCGTCACGACCGGGATGGATGGCACAGCCGACGTGAAGCTGCGTCCAGGGAACTACACGGTCGAATCAGATCGGCCGGTTTCGTTCCACGGCAAAGCCTACCAATGGACGCAGACGCTGGACATCGTCGCTGGCCGCGACGCCGTCCTCGAGTTGACGGTTGCCAATGCGGAGGTCGGAACTGCCACTTCGACGGATACCGCCGGTGGCGCCGCGGTGGAGGCCGATCCGTGGCTCCTCCTGCCTCCATGGCAAGACAGCGTGGTCGCGATCTGGACGCCGACGACGCACGCGTCGGGATTCCTCGTCGACGCGAGAGGCCTCGTCGCCACGAACCAGCGTGTGATCGGCAGCGCGACGTCGGCGGAAGTGCAACTGACGCCGACCGTCAAAGTCGCGGCGCGCGTTCTCGCGACCGATTCCGATCGGGATGTCGCGATCCTCTGGATCGATCCGGCCGTCGTCTCGTCGGTGCGGCCGGTGCCGCTGGGATGCAGGCAGACGACGACACCCGCGATCGCAAACGGGCAGGAACTGTTCGCGATGGCGGCTCCTCTCCGTCAGCAGAAGGGACTCACGCCTGGCAATGTGACCCGCGTCGATGCGCAGAGCATCGTGGCCGACTTCAGACTTGGACGCGGCAACTCGGGTGGCCCGGTCTTCACCGCCGAGGGCGGCGTGGTTGGACTGACGTCAGTGATGGACGGCACCGACGATCGCGGACGCGGAGATTCCCGCGTCGTTCGCGCGAGCGCTGCGTGCGACGTCGTCGCGTCCGCCGAGAAGAAGATGCAGGATGCGTCGCCGCCGAACGGAACGCATCTTCCCGTGGAGCCGGCGTTGCCGTTCCCGGAAGCCGCGCTCAAGGACGCCGTGGAACACCGCGCCGGCAGCCTCAACCCCTATCAGATTTCATCGTCGGCGTTCGACGTGGCGTTCATCACGCCGCTGCTGATCTACGGCGCACAGTACCAGGCGGAGCAGACGCGCGCACCTGCGCGTACCGGCAACACGCGCATGCAGGACGTGGGACAGGGCCTCGTCCGGCCGCTGATGGATTTCCGCAACTGGTCCGAGTACGTCGCCGACTATCCGCCGGTGCTGCTGGTTCGCGTCACGCCGAAACTGGTGGAAAGCTTCTGGACGACCGTCGCGCGCGGCGCGGCGCAGACACAGGGCGTCGCGATCCCGGCGATCAAGCGTCCCAAATCCGGCTTCGCACGGATGCAGGCCTTCTGCGGCGACACCGAGGTGACGCCAATCCACCCGTTCAAGCTCGAACTGCGCGTCACCGAGAACGACACGATGTACGAAGGCCTCTACGCTTTCGACCCTGGTGCGTTCGGGCCGCAGTGCGCGAGTGTCAAGCTCGTGCTGTACTCGGAGAAGGAGCCGGAGAAAGGTGACACTCGCGTGGTAGAACCACGGATCGTGCAGCAAATCTGGCAGGACTTCGCATCATATCGAGCGCCGGAGCGATGACGACACGTGGCTACGGGACGAATCTCACCGTCGCGCTGCCCGATACTCCTTGAACGGAGGCAGTGACCGTGACTGTGTCAGCGGTCGTGGTCGCCGGCACGTTGAACGTCGCTTGAGACGTACCGTTGCTGTCTGACAGCGTCACGCCGCTGAACGAACCGATCGAGGCGCCCGCACTCGTCGTGGCCGAGTAGATCACCTCCAGACGCGGGCTCACGCTCCCGATCGTTCTGAGGAGCGTCACCCTGATCGTGTTGGGCCGCGTCGCACTCACCTCAGCATTCACTGGCGCGACGATGATCTTGTCCGGCAACGAGACCGTGAAATCGGCCGTGGCGTCGGCGCTCGAGCCGTCGACGGTGGCCGTGATGCGTGCCGTGCCCGTGGTCGTACTCACGAGGGTCGCGCGTGCGACGTTGCTGCCGTCGGCCTCCACAACCGCCGGCGTCACGGTACCGAGTGTGGTGCGGAAGGCGACGTTCCGCCGCCCGGCGGGTAAACCGGGCGCGACTGTCGCCGAAACAAGCACTGCCGTCGCGCCGTCCGCGGGCGCCGACGAAGGCGACGTGGATACAGTGACGATGCTCGACGGATTCACCGCCGTGAAATTGACCGTGAACTCGAACGGAAGATCGAGATTCGTCACCCGAACGCGTGCGGGCCCGACCGTCTTGTCGCTCTGAAGATCGGCGACGGCTCTCCCCGTCGCGTCGGCGGTCAGCGTCACGGCGCGCGAGACGGCCTGCCCCGGCGCGATGAACGTCCCCGCCGAGGTTTCGAACTTCACCGCCCGTTGCTGAACCGTTCCGGGACGTTTGAGCGTCACGGTAATCGGCGTCGTCGAGAAGCCATCCGCCGGAATCGACGGGCTGCCGACGGACACGTCGAACACCTCCGGCTGCGTCAATGCCGTGAACGTGATGTCGAACTCATACACCGTGTCGAGCGCGACGACACGCACGTGTGCGGTCCCGACGGTGTCGCTTTGAATTTCCACCACGACTCGGCCGCTCCCGCCCGCCGTCACCGTCACCGAGCGCGAATTCGTCTGCCCGGCGGTGTTGAGCGATCCTGCAGACGTTTGCACCGTGACCGCTCGCTGGTCCGGCGTCCCCAGGCGTTTCAACGTAATCGTGATGACGATCGTCGAGAAGCCGTCCGCCGGCACCGACGTGCCGCTCAGCGCCACGTCGAACACCTCTTCGCGCGCGAGCTGCGCGAACTGGACTGACGTCGAGCGTGACACCGAGGTCGCGGTCACGTCGATCCGGGCCGTCGCAGGCGTCGTGGAGCTTCGCAGCTCGACGATCGCCTTTCCGCTCGTGTCGGCCGGAACCGTGATCGCCGTGCCTTCCTTGCCGTCGGCGATGAGTGTGCCTGCGGTTGTCGTGAACGTAATCGTTCGCTTGTCGATGTCGGTGCGGGGATCGAGTTGAGCCGTGATCGTCGCTCTGGAAATCCCGTCCGCCGGCAGCGTCGTCGTGGACAAGGTCACGCTGAGCACCTGGTCGGCCTGGCTGGCGAGCAGGTAGTCGTCTGGTCTGTGACATCCCGTCGCGGCCAGCGCCAGCAGCAGCCAGCAGGCAATGCGTTTCATGACACGGCGTCCCTATCCGGCGAACCCCTTCAACAGGTCGAGATCGAATGAGAAGGAGACGTACCACGTGACTGCGGCGGACTTCCTCGTGACCAACGGATTCGGGTCGGATTCCCTGAAGACGATGGCGCCGGCGCCGCCCCGGACAGACGAGGCGAGCCGGAGGCCGGCGCCCAGCACCAGCGATTGATTCCAGAACAGATCCGAGCGCGTCTTGTTGTTCTCGTCGGCGATGGACGAAATCGTGAGACCGACGGTGAGCGCCAGGCGTCGTCCGAAGCTGCCGGCGGCGCCCAGGGGCGCGCGCTTGTTGATCGGCCGGAAATAGATGTTGCTGCCGACATAGAGCGCGCCGATGCCGATGTCTCCGGCGAAGAGGAGGCCGGCGTCGACGCTGACGTAGTTCCTCTGCTCGGTGCGGCCGTCGGCGGTGATCGAGCTGTCCGCGGATCGCTCGTTGTGGAACAGGAAGCGGACGCGATAGAGGCGTCCAGCCTCGAGCGGCGTGCGCACGAGCACGAGAAACGGTTGATCGGCTGCGCTCGGCGCATCGGGCTGCCACCGAGCGGGCTCGGCCGGCAGCCACAGAAGACTCGACGGATCACCCGACTTCGGCATGACGGCGTACTGAAGCTCCACGCTGCGCGTCCCGGCGGGCGCCCGGCCGGTGACGAAGAACGGGACGTCGAACGGCAAGGTCCGGTCGAAGGCGCGGGCGGCGAGGTCCACCGCGACCTGCGCAATCGGAGCCGTGTCGGCTGGCGGAGGAAAAACAGTCTGCCCCGCGCACGCGTTCCAGCGAGACGCAGCGAGCGCCACAAAGAAGAAAACGACAACAGATGCAGTGCGAAGGGTCAACTGGCCAGAGCGCGTCCGAATGAGCTTATCCGAAGAACGCCTTAAAGCGACTGCTGTCTTGATTTACAGCTGTAGACCCGAGCGCGGCATTCTTGTGGGCGTTGGCAGGCCTCGGGGCCTTGTGCATGGACTCGCGCCATCACAAAAGCATGATCGGAGAGGGAGCCCGGCTGTATGATGCGCAGGCTCACCCCGCCACGGCTCAGGCGCGATGTTCCGTATCGACGTTCTGCGAAACGTGCCGCTCCTGTCTGGATTGTCGGATAGCGAGATCGAGTTGGTCGCGCAGTCGGCCAGGGTGTGCCGCTACCCGAAGGGCAGCGTCGTCTTTCAGGAAGGCGATCCCGGCGACTACCTCGCCGTGATCCTGCGAGGCCGGATCAAAGTCGTGCTCCTCGGCGACAAGGGGCACGAAACCATCATCGCGATTCTCGGGGAATCGGAGTTCCTGGGAGAGGTCGCGCTCCTCGATCGCGCGCCGCGGTCGGCGACGGTGATGACGCTCGAGGACACCGAGTTTCTGCAGATCGCCAGCGCGCGGTTTCTGAGCCTCGTCACCGAGCACCCGGCGATTGCGATCAAAGTGATGACTCACCTGGCGGGCGCGGTTCGCGAGTCCCACGAGCAAATCCGGACGCTGTCGATGTTCGACGTCTACGGACGGATCGTCCGCTGCCTGCTCGGCATCGCGCGTGCGCACGGCGAGTCGAACGGCACGCGAATCGTCATCCGGCCGAAGCCATCGAACCAGGAGGTGGCGAAGATGATCGGCAGCTCCCGCGAAACCGTCAGCCGCGGGCTGAAGATTCTCGAGAACACCGGCTACGTCAGCGCCGTCGAGGGAGGGCTGGCCATCGAACAGCGAGCGATCCGCCGCTATCTCGAACCGGCGCTGCAGAATCTCTCCGTCGGTGACAAGTGATGGTCCGTGCGCGCAGGCCCGACGCGAACAGGCGGAAGAGAAGGCGCCGGCCATCCGGCGATCGGAAACGCTCGTCTGTCGATGACAGAGACAGCCCGCCGCGTGATTCAGTGGAAAGGCCGACGGTCGAAATTGCGATTGTCGGCGGAGGCTGCGCTGGGATGGCCGCGGCTTGGGAGCTCACACGCCCGGACGTCGAACGTGATTATCACTTCCACGTCACGGTGTATGAGAGGTCGTGGCGGCTGGGCGGGAAAGGCGCATCGGGCCGCGACGAGCACGGGCGGATCCACGACCATGGCATCCACATCTGGCTGGGCTTCTACGAAAATGCGTTCCGGATGATGCGCGAGTGCTACGCGGAAGCGTCGCGCCTGGGATTTGGACCACATACAGAAGCGCCGGACAAGGTGTTGCCGCACGGATCGTTCGACGACGCGTTCTTCCCGGAACCGACCGTTGGCGTGGCAGTGAAAGACGAGTGTGGCGACTACAAGGTGTGGAGTGGCTTTCTGCCGCCGATGGAGGGCCTGCCCGGAACCCCTCTCGACGAAGCAACGAACCCGTTCACGCTGTCGGCGTACCTGGCGCGGTGCATCGGCCTGAGCAAGGCTCTGATGCACAGCGTGCTCGCGCGCGCCAGCGATGAGGTAGCGCCCGGCGAGGCACGGCCGACCACGGGCCCATCGCTCGACGATGCGCTGGATGCCGACTTGTCGTTCGATCCCATGAAGGCGCCCGAAGTGCTCGTCGAGAGCATGACCAGGCTTCTGCGAATGGGCGTGCTGGCGACCGCAGCCGGCGTGCTGCAGGGCGCCGCCATTGTCGAGACGTTTCTTCGCGATCACTCGGCGCCGCCGCGCTTCAGCCGAACCGTCCTTCGCTTTCTGGAGGCGCTCGCGGCGCAGACGCGCAAGCAGCTCCTCGATTTCGTGGAGATCGACGAGGAGCTGCGACGCAAAACCGAAATCATCGACCTGATCATGACGATTGCGGTCGGCCTGTATCGCGACCGCGTGCTCTTCGATCCGAAGGGCCTCGACGCGATCAATCACTTCGACTGCAAGGAGTGGCTGCTGCGCAACGGCGCCGTGAAGTCGTCGGTCGAGTCGCCGTTCGTGACGGGACTCTACGATCTGGCGTTCTGCTATCGCGACGGCGATCGCCGGCAGCCGGCGCTGGCCGCCGGTCAGGCGCTCCGCGGTGCGTTGCGCATGTTCTTCTCGTACCGCGGTTCCCCCTTCTGGCGCATGCGCTCCGGGATGGGAGAGGCGGTGTTCTCGCCGCTCTTCCGCGTTTTGAAGGCACGTGGCGTCACGTTCAGGTTCATGCACGAGCTCACGAACATCGAGTTCACGAACGAAGACGGGTGCGAACGGGTGAGCACGCTGACATTCCGCGTAGCGGAGACGCCGTTGACCGGGTTTTCCGACGACAGTCCACTCGATCACTTCGGGTGTTGGCGCCACAAAAGTCCGGCCATCGGCAACACGCGCTATCAAACCGTCCCATATTGCGACGGAAAAGACTTCCAGGGCGTCGTGCTCGCGATGGGGATCGACGACTTCAAGGCAGTGTGCGATGAGAACTTCCTCACCGCCCATCCACCGTGGAAGAAGATGTGCGAACGGGTAAAGACCATCGGCACCCATGCGGCCCAGGTCTGGATGACGAAAGACCTCGCCGCGCTCGGATGGAAGCGGGGCTCGACGCTCGTGTCGGCGTTCGACGAACCGTTCGAAACCTGGGCCGACATGACGCACACGCTCGCGACCGAGCGCGAATGGCAGGCGCGCTGGCGCCGACTTCAACGCTCCGATTCCATCGAGCCGGAGAATAACATCAAGTCTGTTGCGTACTTCTGCGGCGTGCTGCCGGACGAGGAGATCGAGCCCGCGTTCGAACGCGCGGACAAGAGAGAACCCAAGGTCGACGATAGAGAGGCTTCGTACGAACGCACGGAGCGCATACGCCGCGCAGTCGCCGACGACCTCGAGAAAGCGGCGGCGGCGAAATTGGAGACCCTTGTTCGCGATCGGATGAAGTCGATCTGGCCCAAGGTCTCGAACCCACTCGACGAATTGGCGAAGGCTGACGGCGCGACCAAGGGGGCGCTCGACGATCAGGTGATTCAGGCGAACTTCGCCCGATCCGATCGCTACACGCTCGCGCTCCCTGGTTCGCTCGAATTCCGGATTTCTCCTCTCGATCGCACGGTGGAGAACATGACAATCGCCGGCGACTGGACCGAGTGCGGCTTCAACGAGGGGTGTATCGAGGCGGCGGTGATGTCCGGCATGCTCGCCGCCCACGCGATCAGCCGCAAACCCGATCTCGACGAGATCATCGGCTACAACCACCCGTGAACGCACCAAGCGACAAGCCCGGAAAGTCGGGCCGGTGGCGGCGTCCGGAGAAGCAGGTGCTCGGCCCGAACCGCAGCTTCGGCGGCTACTATCGAACCTCCGATCGCAAGCTGAAGGGCAAGGACCTGCGCGGCGTGCCGCTCCAGACGGCGGAAGACGCCGTCGTCGCTGCTGTCCGTCTCGGGTATCAGGTGGTCGATGCACAGATCGAGCGCGGCATGAACATCGCGCATCGTCTCCGCGGTGCGGCGGAGCGCGCCGGCGACGGTGATCCCGCCAGTCTTCTCGACAACGCCGAGCGACTGATCAGCCGCGGTCTGCTCGGTACTCTCGAGTTTCTCGAAGCGGCGGCCGCCGATCCACGTACGCCGATCATGCGGCTGCTCTCCGCCGAATTCAAAATGCTCGGCGCCGCTCTCGGTTTGACGACGGACCCTGCACCGAAGGCCGACGCGTCCCGGGCGCGCCACGCCGGCAGGACCGAGGAGACAGCGACACCTCCGCCTGCGGCCGCGCGCCGGCAGACGAGCAGCCCGAAAATTCGCCACACTCCAGAGAGCTCGAAGCGGGCCGTCACGGTCCACCGATGCGATATCGACCGCGACGTGTCCGGCGAGACGAAATACCCGGTCGCGTTCCACGTCGTGTCTGGCGCGTCGGACCAGGAACTTCACGCTGAGTTGATCGTGGCGCCAAACACTCCTGCGGAGCTTAAGCTGACCACTCGTGTTCAACATCCGGCAGGCCGCTGGCGCGCGGCCGTCTGCGCTCCCGACGGCGAGCAGGTTGGGATCGTCGAGATCGAGTTGTAAGGCGCGACACGTGAATCAGACCGATCGATCGTCGTTCGCCATCCAGGACCAGCTCGTGCTCGACGTGCTGGATGAGTACGGTGACCTCACGCGGCGCCACCTGCGCCGCTATCTGCCGCAGGGCGAGCCCAGTTCCTATCTCTACGATCTCATCGGCGACTATCCGCGCCGCGGCGGCAAGATGCTGCGGCCGAGTCTGTGCATCGCCTCGGCGCGCGCGTTCGGCGCCACCGCCGACGACGCGGTCGCGTCCGCGGTCGCGATCGAGATGCTGCACAACGCGCTGTTGATCCACGACGACATCGAGGACGGCAGCGACAAGCGGCGGGGCAGGCCGACGCTGCACGCGCTGCACGGCGTGCCGCTGGCGCTGAACGCGGGAGATGCACTCGGGCTCCTGAGCCTGACTCCGCTCGCCGACAACATTCACCGGGTCGGACTCGGCCTCGCGCTGCGCATCTTCGAGGAGACGCGCCGTACCGCGCACGAAACAACGGAGGGACAGGCGCTCGAGCTCGGCTGGTGCCGCGACAACCGCACCGACCTCGGCGATCGCGACTACTTGACAATGGTCCTCAAGAAGACGTGCTGGCTGACCACGATTCATCCGCTGCGTGTCGGGTGTCTGATCGGCACGCGCGGACGCCAGTCGCTCGACCCGCTCGTCAGATTGGGGTTCTTCTTCGGGGCCGCCTTTCAGATCCAGGACGATCTGTTGAATCTCCAGGGCGGCGCGGCGTACGGCAAGGAGCGTAACGGCGACCTGCTCGAGGGCAAGCGGACGGTGATGGTGATTCACGCGGTGCGCGAGTCAACCGGAGCGGATCGCACGCGGTTCACGCGCATCTTGGCGAAGCCGCGAAGCCGGCGGACGACGCAAGACGTGGCATGGATGCGATCGCTCATCGATCGCACCGGCGCGATCGCGCACGCCCGCGCGATGGCCGACGGCCTCGCCGGCGCTGCGCTGTACGAATTCGATCGGATCTTTGGCGCTCGTCCGGACGGACGCGACACGCGGTTCATCCGCAACATGCTGACGTGGGTCGTGCAGCGCGGGCACTGAAAGGGAAGGGCGCGTTCGATGGTCAGGCGGATCCTGCTCTACGGCGCGACGGGATATTCCGGACGGCTGATCGCGGCCGAGGCGCGCCGCCGTTACAGCGATTCGCGCGACGTCACCATCGACCGGCATCAGGTGGTGCTCGGCGGCCGGGACGGCGCCGAGCTCGCGGACATGACGCGCACACTGGAGCTCGATCATCTGGTCTTCACGCTCGACGATCGGGAACGCGTCCTCTCGGCGTTGCGTGGCTTCGACGTCGTCATCAATGCGGCGGGACCGTTCGCGCGGACGGCGAGCCGGCTCATGAGGGCCGCAATCGAAGTGGGCATTCCCTACGTCGACATCAACGGCGAGGTGGACGTCTATCGGGCGCTCGACGATCTCAGCCGCATCGCGTTGCATCGCGGTGTGACGATCGTGTCGGGATCCGGTTTCACGGCGACCGTCTCCGACGTGATGCTGGAGTCGGCCCTGTCGACCGTCAGGCCGAGCGACGCTCGCACCGTCTGGATAGCATTCTCGGCGATGCGGCACTTTTCACGCGGAAGCCTGCACGCCATGCTGCGATCGGTCCGCGAGCGCGTCTTGGTCGTCCGCGAGGGCAAAGTGGTACACGTTCCAGTGGGGAGGCTCGAACGGATGTTCGATTTCGGTCAGGACAAACAGCAGCATGACGGGACCCAACGTCCGAACGACGACTCGCGCCGCCCGAGGCCTGCACGAATCGCGTCAGCCATCAACACCATCGACACGCTGACGGCGTCTCGAACGGCACGACGGAAACAAGCGGAATCGATCAGCATCGAATCGTATGCGGAGATGTCGGCGACGGTCCGTTTGGGTTATCAGATCGGGGCGCTTTCGGCGCCGCTCCTGCAGATCCCGCTGGTTCAGCGGCTGAACCATTTCCAAATAGCCCAACTGCCCGACGGCCCGAGCGCCGAGGATCGAACGGAGACGCGTCAAAAGGTGCTGCTGCAGATCGAATCGCCGTTACGGACCACGCTCGTCGATTGGCGCTTGACGACGCCTGACGCCTACGACTTCACGGCGCGCAGCGCGCTGGCCGTCGCGGAAAAAGTCGCCGGTGCCAGCGGCGGCGGCGGGTGGAAGACGCCGTCCGAGGTGCTCGGTACGATCGATCTGAGGCTGAAAGACAAACCTTATCCGTTTCAGGATTGCACGTTCGAGGACGCGCGCGCCGGGCAGGCTGGCGCAGGCGTCGCATGAACGGCGCGGTCCAGTTCGCGTTCGTGTCTTTCCCGCTGTCGGCGGCTGCAAAGGCCGACTGTCACCTCCTGTCGCAGCGTCCGTCGTTCGGCCTTGGGCGGCCGGATTGGATTCACGCCGTCGCGGTCGAAATACTCAGGTGGGACCACGACCGCTGGGTGATTCTCGTCTCGGTCGCCGATCGCCACGACGATCCCACTCGGCTCCAGTGCCTGTTCGGCGTCTCGAACGTTCCTTTGTGGTGTGATCATGCGGGCCCGCGCGGACTTCCTCTGGTCGAAGCCGATGTCCGATACAGAAGGGACGTCCTGCGAGTCCGCACTGTCGCGTTTCCTCAGCGCGACCGCGACAGCGATGTGACGTCGACCGTCGTGCCGCTGCTGTCGATTTCGGGCATTCGCTGGAACGCCGCGCCCGTCGGCCTGGCTGCGCCCGACTTCAATCCCGTCTACGAGCAGCTTCAGGCAGCGCCGGAAGTCGCCCAGCCGGACCTGCTGCTCGCCGGCCGCATCGTCAATCAAGATTTGCGACGAGACTCAGTGACGCGCGAAGGCCGATCCCAGATTCGAATCAGGATCAAGAACGTGCTGTATCCGGATCTCGCCCGGCTTCTCGGGCGAGTTCTCCCGCCTCTGCGGCCAAAGTTCCTGACCAACCCGCGGTTCGACGCGTCGGTCCTGTGGCGCGGCGTCGTGACCAACCCTGAGTTCGTCCGAGAGATCGGGTCGCCGCGCCGCTATGAGAGGCCCGAGAGGCCCTTCGTCTTCCCACGCTTGAGCACATTCGGCCCGCCATCGTTCAAGTTCGATGATTTGGAAATCGTCGGTTTCCGCGTGAAGGTGCGATTGCCGAGCGAGGCGGCCACGAATGATCGCCTGGCGGCGCTCATCAGAAAACTGAACTTCCACGTGTCCGAGCGCCCTGATGGCGGCGCACCCGAGGACTTCAAGTACCGCGCCGCAACGGCGCTGATCGTCATCGAGCTGCTCCGTTACGGGAAGATGAAAGCACGGGACCCGGCGAAACCGCTTCGACCCGGCGACTTCATGTGTCAGCACGAGTTGCTCGCTCGCGTTCTGGTCGGACGCGTCGATGACGATGCGTCGCAGGCGCGCGACCCGTCGCTCTTCGTGCCGACGATCTTCGTCGACAACCCGTGGTCGAAAGCGCTGGGCCGCAAGCTGCAGGGCTTTCCGAAGGGGCTCGCCACGTTCTTCGCGGGCAACGCGCCGCTGACGATGAACGGCGCGGACACGAGCGGCAACGTCGTGCCGCTCCGCAGGATTTCCGAGGTGCGACTCGTCAGTCGCGTCGCGTCGCAGGCGCCGCAGGATTGGATTCTGAAACTCGAATACCCCGACGCGAGTGATGGTGCAAATGACTTGTTCATTCCGGTGAATGTCGATGCGTTTCTGGGGACGGGCTTGTTGAGGAACGCTCTGTGGGAGCAGCTCGATTTTCTGGGCGCCGCCGCGGAGTTTCAGCGCACCTTCGCGAGAACGCTCATGGAAAATGGGTTCGGCGCCGATCGATCGATCCAGGTTTCCCCTGTCGACGACACGCCGCTGCCGAAGACGTGGATTTCCGGAGACGTGATCCTGCGCAACACGCGCATCGCGTTTCCTCTCGGGACGGCCACGTTGACGCTGGCGAGTCCGGCCGACGCGCCGCCCGAGTGGAAAGAGGTCGTCGCCCTGCTGTCGCGAAAGCCAGAAACCCCGATCGACTTTCCGATTGGAAGCTGGTATCGCTTGAAGTGTTCGATGGACGTCGCCGTCGACGACGAGCTCGTTCGAGAATTATGACCCGAGCGCCAGCCGTGCGCGCCGCAGCGCCGTCATCGCCCAATCGGGCTGCGCCGGATACGGCGTCGTCCCGTTCAATGCCTCGAGCGCTTCCAGGTCGCGAGCCGGATCGTCGGACGACCAGCCGCGCCGCCGCAACAGCTCGAGTGCGGCGCGCAGCGACAACGGCACTGCGCCTTGAAGTTCCGCCAGTGTCAGCGCTTCGCTGAGCTGCGCGCACGCCGACGCCTCATCGGAGGACAGAGCCGCCGCAAGAATCAACAGCTCGCTCTTCAGATACGATTCTCCGGTTGCATCGGCGCGCCGCATCGCCTCGTCGAGCGCCGCGCGCGCCGCCAGCACGTCGCCGGTCAGTCGCAGCCCCTGCGCGACGCCCCAGAGGAAGAACGGCGCGTTGGCTTCGGCGCCAGCCTGGATGAACAACCCGAGCATCTGCCGCAGCGTGGCGATCGAGTCGGGCGCGGCGGCGCGAGACGCCTGCGCGATACAGGCGTGCATCGTCGAGGCGACGAGCCAGGTGTTGAAGCCGTGGCGCTGGCAAATCTCGATGCAGCGCGTCGCGTGATGCAGCGCCTCGTCGAAGCGCCGCTGCATGTTGCGCAGCATCGCGATCCACACGTGCGCGTAAGCCGTGTCGAACGGTCGGCTGAGGCGCTCGACGTGCGCCAGCGCGCCTGCCACGGCGGCTTCGGTCGCCGCCGTATCACCCATCAGCCATGCCGCGATCCCGAGCAGCGACCACGCGGCGGTGCCGGCATCCTGCGGAGAGGGATAACGCAGGCTTTCGCCGCGGTGCGCTCGATACTGCTCGATGCAATCCTCGAGCGCTGCGCGGCCGTCGGCGAGCTGGCCGCGATACACGCAGACGTACCCTTGGAAGCTGAGCGGCTCGATCAGCCCTTGCCGGTGACAGTCTTTCTAGGTGGACCA
>DAIUKO010000172.1:0-3749 GCA_036848175.1 Vicinamibacterales bacterium
CGCGCTCGAACGCCAGCTCGCGGCCGAACGTGTTGAAGAAGTAGTTGTAGCCGAATCGGAACTCGTTGACGAGCGTCGACGACACCGTCCACGTGTTCCCGACGACGACCTGATCGACCGAATTCTTGAGCTTCGTTCCATTCAGCTTCAACGCGGGCGTCAGCTCGCTCTCGTCTCCCCAACTGTACCGACCCATCCAGGACGATGCGGAATTCTGAACGTAGTCCACCCGCTGCGTGTACTGGTTCTTGTCGATCTCGCGATTCTGGAGCGAGAGATAGTTGTTGGTGAGTGCACTCGTACCGGTGTTCGGCTCGGGATAGAACTCGAGCAGCTGTTTGGAAATGGAATTCATGCGGCCTGAAGGGATGATGTTGCCCGCGAAGGGATTGCACGTCCGGGCGGTGCCGACGACGGTGCACTGAGTCGGATCGACGATGATCCCTGCCCGTTGTCCCGTCTGCGAGTTGACGGCGCCGAGGTTCGCCAGCAGTTCCGAGAAGTCGCCCTGCCGCATCGCGGCGGACGGCACGCTGTAGAGCGTCTGGAACTGCTTCCGATCCCGATAGCCCTCCCAGTTCGACATGAAGAACAGGTGGTTCTTGAACACCGGGCCGCCGGCCGTGTAGCCGTACTGATCCCACTTGAACGGCGCTTTCGGCGCCGCGGCCTGGGCGGCGTTGAACGCATAGGGCCGGGCGTCCCACGCGTCGTCCCGGTGGAACTCGAAGACCGTGCCGTGGAAACTGTTCGTGCCCGACTTGGTGACGACGTTCACCTGGCTCGCCTCGCGCCCGAACTCGGCGGAGTAGACGCCGGTCTGCACCTTGAACTCTTCGAGCGCGTCGACCGACGGCAGGAAGATGTAGGTGTTGAAGTTGACGTCGGTGTTGTCGACGCCGTCGAGCGTGTAGTAGTTGAACTCGCGCCGCTGCCCCGAGATCGACAGCTGCTGGTTGGCGCGCTGGCCGCCCTGGCGGTCTCCCGCCTGGCCGGGGCCGGCAAACTCGGCGCTGACGTTCGGGCTCAACGCCACGAGCTGAAGATAGTTCCTGCCGTTGAGCGGGAGCTCGACGATGCGCCGGTTCTCGATGACGGTGCCGACCGTCGCATTCGAGGTTTCGACGAGCGGCGACACACCGGTCACCGTCGTCTGCTCGGAGATGGTACCGAGCTCCAGCGCGAAGTTCACGCGAACCGTCTGCTGCACCTGCAATTCGACATCGCGGGTCGCCGTCTTGAACCCGTCGAGCTCGCTCTTGACGGTGTAAATCCCGGGCTGCAGCGCCGGAATGTCGAACAGGCCAACCTCGTTGCTCGTCGTCGTGCGGACGGCGTTGGTGGCCTTGTTGGTCACAGTCACCGTGACTCCGGGAATCAGGGCGCCCGAGGAATCTTTCACTTCTCCGGTGATCGTCCCGAGGGTTTGCGCGAAAGAAGGCGCGCTGAGAAAGAGCAGTATTACTCCGACGAACAAGGTCCGGCGCATCACAGAAGGCTCCTTTCGAAACGAGGGCCGCGGCCGAAATGTCACTTCGCGAGCGGATCGGGACGAAGCTGGAAATGCATCACCTTGCTCGTCGTCCCCTTGCCTGTCTCCATGTGGAACGGTGTCCGTGTGCTGATGGTCGCGTAGAGACCTCGACCCTTCCATCCTCCCTTCGCATCGTCGATGCGGCCGTCCATCCACTTGGTGTAGAAGCCGGTCGGGTAGGGCACGCGGAGCACCACCCATTTGCCGTCCTTCAGCGCGAGCAGCCCTTCGGACGCGTTGCCGGTGTCGATCGGCACGTTCTCGCCGAGCCCGAGTGCATCGTGCCAGTCGACCCACGTGTAGTAGCTCGCCTCGGCGCTGCCCGAATCGGTCACGCCCTTGAACTGCGGCAGCGGTTCCGGATAGAGCGTCCAGCCCTCTGGACAATGCTGGCCGGTTGCCTTCGGTCCGTTGAGCGGCCCTTTGCACTTGCGGCGATCGAAGCTCGCCATGTGGCCGCTGGCGAGCGCGGTCCAGTAGACGCCGTTGCGATCGACGTCGCCGCCGCGCGGCGAGTAGCCCGGTATCTTCGCGTCGTTGAACGGCGGCTCGTACACCTCCGCCAGCGCGGTCTCCGGCGGATTCGATCCCGGGTTCAACCGCACGATCGCCCCGGGATATCCGAGCACCGATCCCCAGATCGATCCGTCGGGCGCGGGCGCGACCGCGTAGAAGGCGCTGCCGTAGCGTTTGTCCTTCGCCGGATCGAGCGGCTGGTTCGGCTCGACGTACGCGTCGCGCTTGCCGTTGCCGTTGGTGTCCATGATGAGCGCGGTCCAGCCCTGCGACTTCACCTCGTCGTGCGTCTCGTCGAACATCTTCGTGTTCAGCCAGCCGACCACCTGACCGCCGCCGCTCGTCCACAGCGTACGATTCGCATCCATCGCGAACATCAGGTGGTGCGTGCTGTAGCAGGTGCTGATGTGCGTGAGCTCTTTGGTCTTCGGATCGTAGACAGCCAGCTGACGTCCGGAGCCGGTCAGCGGGAACAGCTTCGCCGACGGGTGGCTCGATCCTTCTTGACAGAAATCCGGATTCGGCGCCGGCCGCACCGCGGACGTGATCCACACGCGCCCCTTCTCGTCGAACATCGGGTTGTGGACGTTGTTCTTGCTCGTCCAGATCGGTTCCTCGCCCCAGTACGGCGACGAGGCCGGCATCGTCGGTGAGGTCGGCGGCGTGTTCGGATCGCGCACGGTCAACTTCACCTGACTGGTGGTGTTGCGCACCGGATCGAGAACCGGGAGATAGTCGGCGCTGAGCTCGAGCGATCCGTAGATGAGGCCGTTCGCGTTCAGCGTCGGATTGCGGCGATCGGTCGAAACCTCGTCGTGGAGATACGCTTTCGGATCGGCCCAGTCCCACTGCGTGATGACGAGATTGCGCTCGATGCCCTGCGGCCGCGGCGGGGCGGACGGCAATTCACCGGCGGCGATGCGATCGGTCCAGTCGGCGAACATCGTGAGCGCGCGCTCGCGCCCCATCGCGTTGAGGCCGCCGCTCATCTGCGCGCCGGCCTGGCCGGACTGGATGCGCCGATCCCACGCTTCGGCGGAGCTGTGGAACGTGCCGAGGCCTTTCGGAATCTCGCGCGTGCCTTTGGTGCCGAGCTGGTGACACGCCGTACAGCCGCCCGACTTCACCAGACGAATCCATTCGGCCTGGCTCTTGAGGTTCGGCGAGATGCCGTTGCCGCCGGGACCGTTGCCCGGGAACTCGCTCTTCTCCGGAACCTTGATCAACGAGAGCCAGTAGCCGGCCGGATAAATCTCCGCGGCCACGCGGGGATTCGGTGCCGCAACGGCTGTGAGATTCAGATTCTTGCCCGGCGCCGCCTGCACTTTCGGCGAGTCGACGAGGCCGTAGCCGCGCACCCAGACGTTGTAGTTCGCCTTCGGCAGATCGGGCAGCACGTAGCGCCCGCGATCGTCGGTGACGACGATCTTCGCGAACTTCGTCGGCAGATCGCTGGTCTCGGCGATCACCCAGACGCCCGCCTCCGGTCCTTTGGCGCTCGTGACGACGCCGCCGATGTCATCGGCGTCGATGCGAACCGCGTCGCCGGCCTGCCCGGCGGTGATGCGCGTCTGCGACGCGGCAAGCAATAAAGCGAACCCGATCGCGATCGCGCTCGAATACAACACGCGTGTGGTCTTCATGTGATGCTCCTCACGCTACACCTGCATTCCACGAAACCGCCGAACCGCGAACCGCG
>DAIUKO010000172.1:3849-15609 GCA_036848175.1 Vicinamibacterales bacterium
TGATGCTCCTCACGCTACACCTGCATTCCACGAAACCGCCGAACCGCGAACCGCGAACCGCGGAACCACGAAACCCGCGAACCCGCGAAACCACGAAACCGCGAAACCACGACCACGAAACAGACGCAGGCACGTAGACACGAAAAACCTTGGTAGTGCTCTAGATCAGTTGGTTGTCTTCTTCGTTCAGTCGTGGATCGTTTTCGAGTTCTTCCAGCTTCCCGTCTTTCGTCGTCTCGTCTCTTTCGTGGTTTCCTCTTTTTTCGTGGTTTCTTTCCGTGGTTTCGCCTTTCCGTGGTTTCGCCTTTTTCGTGGTTTCGTGTTCGTGGTTTCGTGTTCGTGGTTTCGTGTGTTCGTGCTACGCCACAATCTGCGGAATCGGTACCCCGTACACGTCGGTCAACCGCATGTCGCGGCCGTTGAACCGGTACGTCAGCTTCTTGTGATCGATGCCGAGCAGATGGAGGATGGTCGCGTGCAGATCGTGATACGACGTCGGCTGCTGCTCCGCCTTGTAGCCGAACTCGTCGCTCGCGCCGATCGCCTGGCCGCCCTTGATACCCGCGCCGGCCATCCACACCGTCATCGCACCCGGGTTGTGATCGCGGCCGACGCCGCGCTGTGAGATCGGCATCCGGCCGAACTCGCCGTGCCAGATGACCAGCGTCGAATCGAGCAGGCCGCGCGATTTCAGGTCGGTGAGCAATCCGGCGATCGGCCGATCCGATTCCGCGGCGTGCTGCGAGTGGTTCGCCTTGACGTCGCCGTGCGCATCCCACGTGTCGGTGTTCTGGTTGCCCATGCCGCCGTGAAACAACTGCACGAAGCGCACGCCGTGCTCGACCAGCCGGCGCGCCATCAGGCACTGACGACCGAATGGTTCGGTGATCGTGTCGTCGAGGCCGTACAGCTTCCGGGTGGCGTCGGATTCCTTCGCGATGTCGAGCGCTTCGGGCGCGCAGCTCTGCATGCGGTAGGCGAGCTCGTACGACGAGATGCGCGCGGCGAGATCGGAGTTGCCCGGGAACTGCTGCATGTCGAGCTCGTTCAACTTCGCCAGCAGATTCAGGCGCACGCGTTGTTGCTCGGGACTGACGCCGGAGGGCGGCTTCAAGTCGACGATCGGATCGCCGGTCGATCGAAACAGCGTTCCCTGATACGCGGCCGGAATGAAACCCGAGCTCCAATCGTTGACGCCGCCGAGCGGACCGCCGCGGCCGTCCTGAATCACGACGAACGCCGGCAGGCTCGCGTTCTCGGACCCAAGTCCGTAGGTCACCCACGAACCCAGACTCGGAAATCCCATCCGCACTTGCCCGGTCTGCATCTCGTAGGTGGCCTGCACGTGATCGTTGGACTGGCCGAACACCGATCGCACGAATGCGATCTCGTCGACGTGTCCGCCGACGTGCGGAAACAGATCCGACACTTCGATCCCGCTCTGCCCGTACTTCTTGAACCCGAACGGGCTCGGCATCAGCGGACCCGGATGCCCCTGACGCACGATGACGTCGCCGGCGACTTTCCCGTCCAGCGGCTGGCCGGCGTACTTCGTGAGCGCCGGCTTCGGATCGAACGTGTCGACGTGGCTGACGCCGCCGCTCATGAAGAGCGAGATCACCGCGGTCGCGCGCGGTTTGAAGTGCGGCGTCTTCGGCGCGTACGGGTTGAACCCGACCGCCTTGGCTTCGCACGCGGCGGAGTTGACGATGTCCTCGGCAAGCAGCCGGTCCTGGTTGAGCAGATACGCCAGCGCGAGGCCGCTGACGCCGCCGCCCGAGCGAAACAGGAACTCACGTCGCGACCAGCACGTCTTGCAGGTATGCATACGTCACCGCATGTAAACGAATTCGTTCACGTTGAAGAGCACGTGCGTCAGATCGGCGAGCGGCTGCGCTTTCGTGATTGCAAGCTCGGCGTCCGTCGGCGGCCGCGTCAACGCGATTCGATACGCGCGATCGATCTGCCTGGCCGGATCGTCGCCCGCCTCGCGTTTCACCCGCTCCGCGAACAACTGCGCGTGCCGCAGCACGAATGCATCGTTCAGCATCGTCAACGCCTGCGTCGGCACCGTCGACACGTAGCGCGCCGCCGAGGTGACGTTCTGCTCCGGCAGGTCGAAGACCTGAAACATCGGGAACGCCAGACCACGCTTGCGATACACGTAGACGCTGCGCCGCCACGTCTCCGGGCCGTCGGGCTGCGTCTTCCAGATGCCGTGGTTCGCTTCCGTCATCAGCTCTTTCGGCAGCGGTGGAAACACCGGCGGGCCGCCGATGGTCAGGTTGATGCCGCCGCTCGACGCCAGCATCGCGTCGCGCACGATCTCGGCGTCGAGCCGCTGCGCACGGAAGCGCCACAGGTACTGGTTCTGCGAATCCTTCTCTTGATCCGCCGCGTTCTCGAACGCCGACGCCATCTGGTACGCGGCGGACGTCATCATCAGCTTGTGCATCCGCTTGATGCGCCATCCGCCTTTCATGAAGTCCACGGCGAGGTAGTCGAGCAGTTCCGGATGCGTCGGCGGCTCGCCCATCTTGCCGAAGTTGTCGAGCGTGGCGACGATGCCGCGGCCGAAGTGGTGATGCCAGATGCGGTTGACGATCACGCGCGCTGTCAGCGGGTTCTGCGGTGACGCCAGCCACTCGGCGAGCGCCCGCCGCCGTCCCGACGTGCGTCCGTCGGCTGGCGGAAGCTCCGTCGGCGGATTGCCGTAGGTCGCCGCGGTGACGAACCCCGGCTTCAGGACCGAACCCTTGTTGTTCGGATCGCCGCGGATCAGGAGATACGAGGGCGGCGCCTCGTACTTGCCCGGTCCCTTGTGCAGGAAGCTGCCGTCCTTGACGTCCCACACCCGGCACTTCGGACAGCCGATCACTTCGTCGCCTTCGCCGTCGGGCGTGAAACGGTAGTCGCCGTCGGTGACGATTTCCGCGACCGGAATCGGCGCCGGCTTCTCCTTCTCGATCGCGGCGATGCGATCGGCGAGCGCCTTGACTCTGGCCGCATCGGCGGGCGACATGCTGCGCTCGATCTCGCGGCGCGAGACGCTCGTCCCTTCGATCACCTGCTGCGCGAGCAGCTGCTCGCCCGGAGTCCGCTCCGCCTCGGGCTTCGCGATCGCACGCTGCACGTCCTCGGGAAACTTCTGGTACGACTGCTGCCGGAGCTTCGCGACGTACGGCGCTTCGATCTTCTTGATTTCGGCTTTCAGCGGCGCCTCGCGCGCTTCGATCAGCTGCAGGTGTTTCTCGTACGCGGCGGCTTCCGCCGGCGGCACCAACGGACGCGTCGTCTCGACGTAGCCGAAGAACGTCGTGACCAGGTTGTAGTAGTCACGCTGCGGGATCGGATCGAACTTGTGGTTGTGGCAGCGCGCGCACTGCACCGTCAGCCCGAGCACGCCGCGTCCCGTCGTCGCGATCAGATCGTCGAGATACTCGTAGCGCCGCTCGGGGTTGTCCTTCTCGCGGAACGCGACGCGCGGACCGGCGCGCAGGAATCCGGTGGCGATGAACGTCTCGTCGCTCGTCTTCTCGAGCTCGTCGCCGGCGAATTGTTCCTTGAGGAAGAGATCGTACGGCTTGTCATGATTGAACGCCGCGATCACGTAGTCGCGATAGCGCCACGCGTTGGGGCGGTCGTAGTCCTGCTCGAAGCCGCTGGAATCGGCGTAGCGCGCCACGTCGAGCCAGTGGCGGCCCCACCGCTCGCCGTAGTGCGGCGACGCGAGCAGCTTGTCGATCAGTTTGTCCCAGGCGTCGGGTGAGGTGTCCGCGAGAAAGGCGTCGGTCTCGGCGGGGCTGGGCGGCAAACCAATGAGATCGAGATAGGCGCGGCGGAGCAGCGTGAGTCGCGGCGCGCGCGGCGCCGCGTCGAGACCCTTGGCGCGGCGCGTCTCGTCGAGAAAGCGATCGATCGGGTTCTGGAGCCCGTTCGACGCCGCGGGGACCGGCGCCTGCACCGGCAGCTTGAACGCCCAGTAGTTGCGCGCCGCCGACGGAACGCCAGCGTCCTGGGTGACAGCCGTCGTAGCGGCCACGCCCCCCACACAGACGAGCAACGCGACAAAGGCCTGCCTGATCACACGCAGCCCTCCCGGTTTGGCCTCGAAACGGGCCAATAATACAGCCCCTAAGTAATCTGGAATGGGGAATTTGGAACCTGGAATGGGAGCACGAATTCCAAATTCTGAATTCTGAATTTCTAGTTCGACCCGACTGGTTTCTGGCCTGCGAGGAACCGATCTACGCGGTTTGCGAGGTCCTTCAGATACCCGGCGTCGCCGCCTTCGACCTCTGTCGTCACATAGCCGCGATAGCCGACCTCATCGAACGCCCGGCGCACCTCGACCCAGTCGATATCGCCTTCGCCAAGGTTGCGCCACGCGAAACGGCCGTTGGGACGATCCAGCTGGAAGTCCTTCAGGTGAACCTTCGCGATGCGCGCGCCGAGCGCGCGAATCCAGTCCTGCGGGTATCCGTAGAAGACGATGTTGCCGACGTCGAAGTAGGCCTTCAGCCAGGGTGAATTGAGCTCGTCGACGTAGCGCGCGAACTCGAGCGGACTGAGGAGGAACTTGTTCCACACCTCCTCGACGGCGATCACGATCTTCAATTCCTCCGCCATCGGCAGCAGCCGCGTCCGAATCACCTGCTGCGATCTGGTCCACGCATCGCGGTACGACGTGGTCGCGTCGACAACGGCCGGCACGAGCAGCACCGCATCGGCGCCCCACAGCTTGGCGTTGTGCAGCGACGTCTCCATTCCGGCGACGGACTGGTTCACGACGGAAGGATCGGCGCTCGATATCGGGAAGCGCCAGTGATCCGCGTTCATCACCGAGTGAATCCGGAGATTCGCGCGGCTGGCCGCTTCGCGGATTTCGGCGGCTTCTTCCGCACGCGCGATCGTCTGCATCTCGATCGCGCCGAATCCGGCATCACGCGCCATCGCGAAGCGCTCCGCGTACGACCGCGTGCGCGGCAGCATCGAGATGAGGACCGCTTTGGTCGGCCGCGCCGGGCGATCGCCTTGTCCGTCGGCGCGACCGTCATGTGGCTGCCCTGAGTGCGCGTCCTTCGACAAGCTCAGGACCAGCGTCGAAGGGTCTCGGCCGCTCACCGCGATCGTCGCGGCGATCGATTGCAGGAATTCGCGGCGCTCCATATCAGACTTCGCCTTTGCGCATCCGTTCCTGTAACAAATCCATCGTCCGCCACGCCATCGCGAGGATCGACCATGTCGTGTTCTGCGTGCCGCCGCTGACAAAGGGTGCAGCGTCGGCGAGATACACGTTCTTCACGTCGTGCAGTCGGCACGAGCGATCGGTCACGGACGTCTTCGGATCGTCGCCCATGCGCGCGGTGCCGATCTCGTGAATCGACCATCCCGGCGGCGTCGGGTCGCGCTTGATCAGGATGTCCTCCGCGCCGGCCACGTGCAGCATCTCCTCGATGCTGTCGGCCATGTCCTTTATCATCTTCATCTCGTTGTCGCCGAATCGATAGTCGAAGCGGAGGACCGGGATGCCCCACGCGTCCTTCACGACGGGATCGAGCAGCACGCGATTCTCTTTGCGCGGCAGCACTTCGCCGAATCCCCCGAAGCTGACCAGCGCCGGATAGTGCTTGCGCACGTTCGACTTGAAGCTCTTCCCGTAGCCGGTGAACTCGTGCGCCATGCCCGGATATTCGTAGGCGCCGCCGCCGCCCTGGAAGTGATAGCCGCGGATGAAGTCGGGATGCTTGTCGGTGACGTTGCGGAAGCGCGCGATGTACGGCGAGACCGGGCGGCCGTCGTCGAGCGTCGTTTCGGTGCCGATGCGCGCCGGCATGTAACCGCTGCCGCTGATCCCCATGATGTGCTCGCTCAAGTAGCATCCGAGCACGCCCGACGAGTTGCCGACGCCATTCGGGTAGGCGCGCGATCGCGAGTTGAGGAGAATGCGCGTGGAGTCGAGCGTGCCGGCGCCGAGGACGACGATCGGCGCGCTGAAGTCGAGCACTTCCCTGGTGTTGGCATCGATGACGCGCACGCCGGTCGCGCGGTTCGTCGACGGATCCACGATCACTTCCGACACGACCGAGTACGGGCGAATCGTCAGGTTGCCGGTATCGCGCGCGGGGTAGACCAGCGCGGTCGGCGAATGGAAGGCCGCGTAGATGTTGCAGCCGCGCCCGCAGCGGCCGCGTCCGGCGCAGCGCGCGCGGTACTTGTTCAGGACGCCCTCGGTCGTCACGCCCGCACGGCCGGGAATGTAGTGGCGTCCCATCTTGGCGATCGCCCGCTTGAACGCGACCTCGACGCAATTGAGCTTGTATGGCTTCTGGAAGACGCCGTCGGGCACCTGCTCGAGCCCTTCCTTCGTGCCGGAACATCCGAGCAGCACGTCCACCTTGTCGTAATACGGCTTCACATCGTCGTAGCGGATCGGCCAGTCGACATCGAAGCCGTCGCGGCGCGCGGCGTCGAACTGCAGCGGTCCATAGCGCAGCGCGCCGCGGCCCCAGAAGTGCGTCTTGCCGCCGAGAATGCGCGCGCGCACCCAGGCGTACGGGGTGCCCGTCGTTGGATGCTGGCGTTCGTCGACCACCCAGTTGCGCGTGAACTTGTTGCCAGCGTACGACATGACCTTGTCGGACTTCTCGTACGCGGCGTTGTTGCCGTAGGGACGATCGAGGAAGCTGTACTCGGCAACGGCAATGGGGCGCTCGCCGGGCGCGAGTCGATTCCGGCGCATCGACGCGTACGGCCACTCCATGGTGCGGTACTCGGTCTTCTCGTCAATCAGCCGGCCCGCTTCGAGCATCAGCACCTTGACGCCGTTCATCGCGAGCAGGTATCCGGCCATGCCGCCGGCCGCGCCGCTGCCGACGACGATCACGTCCCAGCGCGCGGAGCCAGGCTTGATCGTGTCGGAGAGGCGCTTCGATTCCGTGAGTGCGCCGCTCGGATCGAGCATCAACGTCGGATCGGTTTGTTGCATCATCAAATCACCAGGACGGCTTGTACGGGGCCAACCCTTCGACGCTCGTCCTGAGCCCGTCGAAGGACGAGCGCTCAGGGGAGGCACATGAGGCGGCCCCTACGAGATTCTTCAGCCAGGCGTCGCGGTCGTCGCGGCGGACCTGCGCGTCCGCCCCATTCTCTACAGGTGCTTCTGCCCGCAATACGGGCAATCCTTGCCGTCCTCCGTCAGACAACCGACGAAGTCGCGGAGGAACTTGTTGCCCTTGTAGCGCAGCTCCTGTTCGAGGCCAATCTTCGACGTGTAGTAGCCGGTGATCGTCGCCTCTTTCGTCATCACGAAGAACGTCTCGAGCGTCGTCATCGGCTTGCGCTCGTTCTGGCTGATGTCGTGAAGGATCGCGTCCACCTGCGAGGCATTGAGCTTGACGAACGGCGCCTTGAACCTGGTCATCGCCATCGTGTCGAGAGCGACCAGACCGCCGAGCCATTGCAGCGTGATCTCGGGCTCCGTTTCGGTGAGCAGGAGATCGATGTAGTCGGCGACGCGCGCCTCCTTCGCGCCGGGCGATCGATCGTCGGTCGGAATGATCGCTTCGACCAGCGTTTCGAGCGTTTCGAACTGCGAGGCGGACAGCGCCTTCGGGTTCGGCGCGACGTGCGTTTCCTGGATCTGCGCGAAGGCGATCACGCCATTGTCGGATAACAACGGCAGCAGCGCCGCAGTCCCGACACCGGCGCCGACCGCTTTGAGCGCAGCACGGCGTGTGAGCTGAGCCATTTCTTGTACCTGCTCGCGAGATTCTATCTCCGCGACGGCGTCTATGACAGAGGAAGCGCGGCCGGCAAACCCAGATCGAGAGACGTGCGCTCGCCGCCGGCGAAGGCGTTGATCTCTTCGAACAACACCGACCGAGTATCGCCGCCGCGAAGGACGAGCTTCTCGCCCGGCGCCGTCTCGGCTCGCCAGCCGGCGTCGACGAGGAGAAGGGCGACCGACGTGGCGATGACGTATTTCGCGTGCGTGATGCGTCCGTCGCCCTCGAGATCGCCGCGGCCGCGGCCGATCAGCATCTCGCGCGACAGCGGCAGGCTGCCGATCGTCAGGCCGTTCACGATCTTTGCGTTGTCGGCGACGAGCTTGCGCCACGCCGGCAGATAGACGCGGTCGACAACTGCAGCCCAGTCGACCGGCTTCAATGTCTGGAACTGCTCAGCGCCGAACAACGAGCTGAGCAGTTGCTGCTCCCATTTATCGACGCTGCTGAGCAGTGTCGTCGCCGGTCGATCGTCGCCGCGTGGGCCTTGCGGAAGCGCGCCGAGCGCAGCGATCCGGTCTTTGAGCGACGGATGCGTGTCGTACGGATCGGTGGCGCTCTCGGCCTCGGTCGCGTTGACGTGCTTCTGCAGGTCCTCGGCGATCGCTTTCACCTGCACGAACTGCGCGAAGCCGCTCATGATCGGCGGGACGAACCCCGACGAGAGCACCGGCATCACCTCCGATTGCCAGTAGGCGGAGAACGCCGGCGTGGTCGCATGCACTTTTCTGAGCGCGCTGGTCATCGGCGCGGCGCCGACGACCCGTGCGGCGAGCTCGTCGGCGATGTACTCCTGACGCCGCGAGACGGCGTGCGTGACGCGGAGGAACAAGCGGCCGTACGCGAGGAAGATCACTCGCAGCGCGCTGTTCGAGAGCTGCCGGATCGTGCGTTCCATCGCCGCGCGCGTCCGGTAGATCCACGGCCCCAGCGCCACGTCGCCGGCGTGATAGTGGCCGAACTCGTGGGCGAGAATCGCTTTCAGCTCCGGGACGGTGACCGACTGCAGCAGCGGCAGTCCGAGGCCCATGATGCGGCGCGTGCCGATGCCCATCACGCCGCCGCGCTGCGCGACCCACGCGTTGACATCGGCAATGACGTAGACCTCGGTCGGCATCGATTGATCCGTGGCGGTCGCGACACCCTTCAACATGTCGAAGAGCGCGGGCTCGGATGCCGGATCGACCTGCGGTCCCGGTGCGATGAACTTGTCCCGGCGAGGAATCAGCGACCACAGAATGGCGGCGGCGCCCGCCACACAGACGATGACCAGCTTGACGACGCGGAGCTTCAAATACACGACCTGCGCGTAGGCGAACAGGAGGAGCAGGCCCGCGGTGCCGATGGCGAGCACGTAGAAGCCGACCATCAGCACGACCGCCATCACGGCGCGGATGACCAGCCATGTTCGGCCGCTCATTGTGCGTGTCGCATCGTCGGGCTCAAGTGTACAATCGCTGGCCGCCACTCATAAGGAGCGCACTATGCTCAGGCTCAGCCGCACTGCTCGTGTGATCGCGCTTGCCCTTCTGTTCCTTACACCCGCGCTCATCGCGCAAGTGCCGAGCGCGTCCGATCCGCCGAAGTACGTGTTGCCGCCGGCAAATATCGTCGCGGTGTTCGATGCCGAGCCTCTGCCACAGGTGCTGCTGAGCCCGAACAAGCAGGTGGTCGCGCTGACCAAGGCGCGCGCCCATCCGACGATTGCCGAGCTCGCGCAGCCGATGTTGCGGCTCGCAGGATCGCGTGTGAACCCGAAGACCAACGGACCGCATCGCGCGTCCGGCCTGCCGGGCACCGGCATCTACGCGATCACGTTGAAGAAGATCGCCGACGGCTCCGAGGTCAACGTGACAATGCCGCCGCAGCCGCGCGTCTCGAACGTCAGGTTTTCACCCGACGGCGCGCGGATCGCGTTCCTGAATCACAAGGAGAACGGCATCGAGCTGTGGATCGCGGACGGTCTGACCGGCAGCGCGAAGGCCGTGGTCGCCGGCA
This sequence comes from Vicinamibacterales bacterium, assembly GCA_036848175.1. GTDB lineage: Bacteria > Acidobacteriota > Vicinamibacteria > Vicinamibacterales > CAVVIG01 > QHWF01. The sequence goes on from DAIUKO010000172.1 coordinate 13,635, forward strand.
ACGATCGCATCAACGCGACCACCGGGGATCCGTGCGACTGGCTGCGCGACAACGCGACGATGGTCTGCGAGCTCGTGCCGGCGAACCGCGGCGCCGTACCCGTCGCGCCGGCAGTGCCGAGTGGACCGACCGTGCACGAGAACTACGCGAAGGCGGCCCCGGCGCCGACCTACGAAGATCTGCTCAAGGACGCGCACGACGACGCGCTGTTCGAGTACTACTTCTCGAGTCAGCTGACGGCGATCAACACCGGCACCGGCGCCAGGACGCCGATCGGCCGCACGGCGATCTTCAACAACGTCACGCCGTCGCCCAACGGCCAGTACGTGCTGGTCACGAAAGTGAAGACGCCGTTCTCGCACACCGTCCCGATGAACGGCTTCCCGCAGGAGGTCGAGATCTGGTCGCGCGGCGGCGACGTCGCGAAGAAGATTGCGGACCTGCCGTCGCGTGAAGGTGTATCGCTCACCGGCGTCGAGCCGGGCCCGCGCGCGTATCAGTGGCGCGCCGATCAACCGGCGACGATCGTCTGGGTCGAGGCGCTCGACGGCGGCGACCTGAAGAACAAAGTCCCGTTCCGCGACAGGATTCTGTCGCTGGCCGCGCCGTTCACCGCGCAGCCGGGCGAAGTGGCGAAGACAGAGTGGCGCTACGGCGGCCTTGCCTACACCGACACCGGCATCGCGCTGTTGAGCGAGAACGATCGCGCATCGCGCCGCACCCGCACCTGGATCGTCGAGCCGGGCGCTGCGCCTCGCAAGGTATGGGATCGGAAACAGGACGCCGCGTACGACAATCCCGGCGCACCGGTTTCACGCCGCGCCGACACGGGCCGCGGCGGCGGCGGCGGACGCGGCGGCGCCGAGGGCAGCGCCGTCGTCCAGAATGGCGACTTCATCTACGTCGCCGGCGAAGGAGCCTCGGCCGAAGGGGACCGTCCGTTCCTCGATCGCGTGAACATCAAGACGCTGAAAACGGAGCGGCTCTTCCGCTCATCGTCCGAATCGCTCGAATCCTTCGTCGCGCCGATGAACGATCAGATGACGACGATGTTGACGCGCTACGAGACGCAGAAGGATGCGCCGAACTACTACATCCGCGACGTCGGGTCGGATTCGAAGCGTGCCGTGACGCAGTTCAAGGATCCGCAGCCGCCGGTGCGCGACATCCTCCGGCAGTACGTCACCTACAAGCGCAAGGACGGCGTGACGTTGTCGGGCACGCTGTATTTGCCGCCCGGCTACAAGCAGGGAACCAGGGTTCCGCTCATCATGTGGGCGTATCCGCGCGAGTTCGGCGACGCCGACTCGGCGAGCCAGGTGACCGGATCGCCCAACTCGTTCACCCAGATCCGCGGCGCCTCGCACATGTTCCTGCTCCTCTCCGGCTACGCGATCTTCGACAACCCGACGATGCCGATCATCGGGCCGGGCGAGACGGCGAACGACACCTACGTCGAGCAGTTGATCGCGAGCGCCGAGGCGGCGGTGGACAAGGTCGTCGAGATGGGCGTCGCCGATCGCGATCGCATCGGCGTCGGCGGCCACAGCTACGGCGGCTTCATGACGGCGAATCTGCTGGCGCACTCGCGCCTCTTCCGCGCCGGGTTCGCGGAAAGCGGCGCCTACAACCGATCGTTGACGCCGTGGGGATTCCAGTCCGAGCGCCGATCGTTCTGGGAGGCGCCCGACATCTATATGAAGATGTCGCCGTTCTGGTACGCGGACAAGATCAAGGATCCGATTCTGCTGATGCACGGCGAGGTCGACGACAACACCGGGACCTTCCCGATTCAGTCCGAGCGTCTGTACGCCGCGCTCAAAGGCCACGGCGCGACAGTCCGCTACGTGACACTGCCGGACGAGGCGCACGGCTACGCGGCGCGCGAAACGCTGCTGCACGTGCTCGCCGAACGGCTCAACTGGTTCGATAAGTACGTAAAGAACGCGGGAGCACGTTCGACGACCGACGCACA
>DAIUKO010000173.1:0-15557 GCA_036848175.1 Vicinamibacterales bacterium
GGGGACCCCGGCGTTGTCGCGGCCCGAAAACTGCGGTCGAAGGCTCGATGTGGGCTAGGAGCACGTCAGCCTAGACGGTCCACCAGATGCGTTCGTAAGGGCCCCCCGAGACGCATTCTGCTGCGTCTTGCAGAATCCGTCGCGTCTTCTCAGGCAGGCGCGGCGGGTTCTGCTCTTCATGCGGAGCGCGCCAGTAGGCCGCTATAATCCCGGAGCCATGCGCACTCTGTGCTGGGTGCTGATCGGCCTCGCGGCGCTCGCCTTCACGGTCGGTACGACGATCGCGTTCCGGCATCAGGTGTTCCTGCTCGAGCCGGTTGGATACTGGCGGGGCGCGGTCGGATTTCTGCTGTTCGCGATCGCGCTGCGCATGATGGACAGCCGCGCATGACGAATTGCGGATTGAGGATTGCGGATTGCGGATTTATTGGGGATTGCTGATTGGGTGGCGCCGGGCGATTGCGGATTGATCGCGGATTTGGCGGATTGGCGACTCAATCATCAATCATCGATCAATCGCAATCTTCCAATCACCAGTCCTCAATCAATCCACAATCCTCCAATCACCAATCCTCAATCAATCCACAATCCTCCAATCACCAATCCTCAATCAATCCGCAATCCTCCAATCACCAATCCTCAATCAATCCGCAATCCTCCAATCGCCAATCCTCAATCAATCCGCAATCAACCGGCGCCAGCCAATCACCAATCCTCAATAAATCCGCAATCCGCAATCCTCAATCCGCAATTCATTCGTCGATTTGTTTGAGCAACACCCCGACCGCGGCATCGAGCTGGCTGTCTCTTCCGGAATAGCTTTCGCCGACCGGCCGCTTCACCGGAACGTCGACCGGACGGGGGTGCATCTCCATCGGCGTCCCGTCGCTCGCGAAGATCTTCGTGCCCGGCATGCGTAGCACCGATCCGTCGACGAGCGTGACCCCGCCGGTGTAGATGATCCAGCCGGCGGTCGGCTCACCGACCACCTTCCCGAGCTTCAGCGTGCGATACCCCTCGGTGAAATCTTCGGCGTCCGACAGCGAGTGCTGATTGGTGACCAGAATCGTCGGCAGCTCGAGCGCGCGCTGGCCGAGCGCGGTGCGCGATGACACCGACGGGTAGCCGCGCGACAGCATGTTGAAGTAGCCGCGCCGCGCGAACACGTCGATGGCGTAGACGTTGACGAAGCCGCCGTTGTTGTTGCGGACGTCGACGACGACGCCCTCGCGGCTGTGGTTCTCAGCGTCGAGGTCGACGTGGAGCTGCGACAGCGAGTTGGCCGACATGTCGAACATGTGGACGTAGCCGAGGCGGCCGCCGCTCGCCTTGGCGACGTAGGCGCGCTTCTGCTCGACCCACTCCCGATACCGCAATCCCTTTTCCGTGGGCTGATCGACCGGCTTGACGATGATCTCGCGCGGTGAACCAGCCGCGGACGACGAGATACCGAGCGCGAGGCGCTTGCCGATCGTGTGGTCGACGAGCTCGTCGAGATTCTGCCGCGCCGCGATCGGCTTTCCCTCGACCTGCAGGATGAAGTCGCCGGCCTTGATGCCGGCAATCGCCGCCGGCCCGAGCGCAACGACCGAGGCGACCTTCAAGCGGCCGCTCGACTCGTACTCGACGCGATCGAAATCGACCGCCAGGCGGCCGAGCGTGGTCTGCGTGCCTTGCGGCGGCGCCGAGATTCCCATGTGCGACGCGTTCAGCTCACCCAGCATCAGCGAGATGATGCGGCGCATCTCGTCCGGCGTCCGCGAGCCGGCGACGCGCGGCTGGTAGGTCGTGCGGACCGCGTTCCAGTCGACGCCGTTCATCTTCTCGTCGAAGAACTGATCGCGCAGATACGTCCACGCCTGATGGAACGCCTCGACCTTCTCGCGCGAGAAGTCGACGTCGAGCTCGGCGGACACGGCAATCGCTTTCGGCTCGCGGCGCTCCAGCGTCACGTTGAAGACGCGGCCGCGATCCAGGTAGTAGACCTCTTTGCTGTCGGACGTGAAATGCGCGCTGCGCTTCTGACCCGGCGTCGACGTCAGCTGACGCGCGACGGCCGGCTCGCGCGCGAGCTCGTCGATCGAATAGACATACAGATTCTGCTGGCCGGCCGCGCTCGCGCTCAGCAGCAGCCACTTGCCGTCGGGACTGATGTCCTGACGCGTGACGTCGACGCCGGTGGGGAGCGTCGATGCGCGGCGGCGGATGTCGTCGAAGACGATCTCCACGGGCCGGTCGCGCCCTGCGCGCGCGCCCGGTGGGACTGGTGGGGCAGGCGGGGACGGGGCCGTTGCTGGTTCGGGCGTTGTCGGCCGCGGCGGTTCCGGCGTGGTCTTCGGCTGCTCCTCCTTGAAGAGATCGCGGAACTGATCCTCGCGGAATTTTGGTGTGCGCGGCAGCAGATCGATCCGGATCACGTCGCCCGGTTCGGTCCGCTGCGCGGTCGCCAGCGTGAGGTAGGTCCCGTCCGGACTCCACGACAGCGATCCGGCGTTCGTGTTCGCGAGGAAGGTGATCGCCCGTCCCTCGCCCGCTTTCAACGCCGGGCTCGCACCGGTCGCGACTGCGGCCACGTGCACGTTGGCGAACGTCTTCGCGCCGGCGGTGATGTACGCGATGAACCGTGAATCGGGCGACCAGGCGATGTCGCGCGCGTCGAAGAACGGCGGCGTATCGAACACACCCGTCGCGATCAGTCTTTCTTCCTTCGAGGTGGGATCGATCACACGCAGCTCGCGCGAATCACGCTCGAAGGCGAGCCACTTGCCGTCGGGCGAAAAGCGCGGCATGTCATCGCGCCCGCGGCCCGAGGTGAGCTGCGTCTCGCGTCCGGTGCCGAAGTCGTACAGGAACAGATGATTCGTGCCGTCGCGATCGGACATGTAGGCAAGCCTCCGGCTGTCAGGCGCCCACGCCAGCTCGGCATCGTCGCCGACCGTATTCGTGACGCGCGCCGCGTCGCCGCCGTCCTTCGCCGATGCCGAGAAGATCTCGCCGTGCACGGTGAAGGCGATCTTCTTGCCGTCAGGCGACAGCGCCAGCTCCTGGACTTGATCGGTGAACGTCCGATGCTCGACCGCCGCCGCCGCCGGAGCACCGTGGAGCGTGATCGCGACCTCGCGCGCCTGACCGCTCGAGGTGTCCACCGTCCAGATGCCGAAGTCGCGCTCGAATGCGATCGTCCTGCCGTCGTTCGAGATCGTCGGCCACAGGACGCGGCCGTCCTTGAAGGTCGTCACCTGCTTCGTCGTGCTCCAGATGTTCTGGGCGCCGCTGCGGTCGGACATGAAGTACAACGTCTTGCCGTCGCCTCCCCACATCGGCCACGCGTCTTTCGCGCCGCCCTTGGTCACGGGCTCGTAGGCGGTGTTGCGAACGATCCAGATTTCGCTCTCGTCGAGATGACTGTGGCCCTTGCGCCACCACTGCGATGCGGCGTTGGCGCGCGCAGTGATGGCGAGCTCACCCGATGGTGCCGGCGCGGCGAAGTACTCCGTCGTGTAGCGATCGCCGGCGACCTGCATCGGCGTTCCACCATCGGCAGCGACGCGATACACGTCGAGCAGTCCGGAGATCTCATGGCTCGTCGACTGGAAATAGATCGCCTTGCTGTCCCGCGACCATCCGCTCACCAGCTCGTTCGCATCGTCGAACGTCAATCGCGTGACTTCACCGCTCGCGAGCGCGAGCACATAGACGTCGCCGTTGCCGGTACGCGAAGAGGTAAACGCGAGCTGCTTGCCGTCTGGCGAATACAGCGGCCGCGATTCCGTCGCCGGGTGCGACACGAGCAGGCGTGCCTCGCCGCCGCGCGTCGGCACCTCCCAGATGTCGCCGCCGCTGACGAACGCGATCGTTGCGGCGTCGGGCGAAATGCCCGGCTCGGCGAACGACGGCAACGGCGTCACAGCAGCTCGATAAGGCTGTGCTACCGCCGTCATGACGGCCAGCACGACGAGCGCTCCGATCACCAATGGCGTTTTCATCCCCACAGCGTATCCGATTCGCCACGCATCCCTATCCGATCAGAGACCTCGCCGGCGACAAGTCCCTGGAATCGCGGGGTGGAGCGGGGTATCGGTTTTGCGCTGCACGACCGGCATGTCCACACGCATCCTCGTTGCACTGGTCGTCAGCGCCTGCACCGCCTGCGCAAGTCATCCAACCCCCGAAAACACAACCATTCCGCCGCAGGTCTCGCTTCCGCTCACCTTCGAACTGAACGCCGGCCAGATTGCCGAGGGGTACGACTTTCTGGCGCGCAGCGCCTCCTACGATGTGGCCTTTCACGAGGGCGGCGTCTCCTTCATGCTCAAGGACCAGGCCGGCGCCGGCGCATCGCAGATCGCGCTGATGTTTCCCGGCGCGCAGCCGACTCGCCCGCGGGCGCAGTCGCCGCTTCGCGGGCGCGTGAACTATCTGCGCGGATCGGACGATGGGAAGTGGATCCGCAACGTGCCGACCTACGAGCGTGTGCGCTACCCGCACATCTATCCGGGCATCGATCTCGTGTTCTACGGCAACGATCGGCAGCTCGAATACGACTTCGTCCTCGCGCCGCACGTCGATTCGTCGCAGATCGCATTCCGTTTCGACGGCGCCGACATCGTGCGCATGAACGACGACGGCGATCTGGTGGTCTCGTCCGAGGGTCGAGAGCTCATTCAGAAGCGGCCGATCGCCTATCAGGAACGCAAAGGCGTCCGTTCGACCGTCCCCGCGTCGTACGCGATCGGCGCCAATCACGTCGTCTCGATGCGCGTCGGGCCGTACGACCCGACACAGCCGCTGACGATCGACCCGATGATCATTCTGTCGCGACGTTTTGGCGGCAGCGGCTTCGACAGGGCGAACCGCGTCGTCGCAAAAGCGGGCGCTCTGTATCTCGCCGGCCAAGCGTGTTCGCTTGACTTTCCAGTGCTGCGACCGGTGCAGCCTTCTCACAGCGGCCCGAATTGCGATGGCTTCATCACCAAGATGACCGCTGACGGCCAGTCGCTCGTGTACTCGTCGTACTTCGGCGGCAGCGATACGGATTACATCAACGGACTCGACGTCGACAACAGCGGCGCGGCGTACGTCACCGGGTATACCGCGTCGATCAATTTCCCGACCACCGCGGGAGCATTCGATCGCACGTGCGGTCCCGATGGCAGGTGCCGCGGAACGAGCCCGAGCACACCGATCGCCGGCGATGGCTTCGTCTCGAAAATCTCACCCGATGGATCGACGCTGGTCTACAGCACGTACATCGGCGGCACCGAGACCGAATTCATCAACTACGTGACGGTCAACAGCGCCGGCGAAGCATTGATTACCGGTGACAGCGAGAGCCCTGACTATCCGACGACGCCCGGCGCGGTCTCGCGCGTGAAGAACGGATTCCGCGATGCGGTGGTGACCAAGCTCGCCGCCAACGGCGGCAGTCTCGTGTACTCGACCTACTTCGGCGGCAGCGGCTACACCGAGACGGGAATGGCCGCGGCGTTCGATAGTGCCGGCAGCGCGTGGATCGTCGGGCAAACCGACTCGACGGACATGCCCGTGATGGGTGCGTTCCAACCCTCGCTCGGCAATGCGTTCAAGGCTCAGATCAGCGATGCGTTCATCGTCAGGCTCACGCCGTCGGGAGCGCTCGCGTTCTCGTCCTACTTCGGCGGCGATTCGACGGACTGGGCAACGGGCGTCGCGGTCGATCCGACCGGCGTCTACATCAGCGGCAACAGCGCGTCGACGACGACGCCGGGCGTGGCGGGCTCGCGCGATGCGAACGCGAAGAGCTATGCCGCGTTCGTTTCTCAACTGGCGGCCGACGGCTCGCACGTGGTCAAGACGCATCTCTTCGACGGCCAGTCCGCTGACACTGCGACCGCGATCAGCATCGCGCGGCCGACCTCGTCGCCGATCATCCACGTCCTCGGCGTGACCCAGTCGTCTGATTTTCCGGTGACCGCCGATGCATTCCAGAAGACCGTGGCGGACGGCGGCGACCTCTTCTACGCGACGCTCCAGGTCGACGCCGCCGGTGTGATGAAGGCGCCGACGTTCGCGACGATCCTCGGGGACAGCGGCTTCGAGGCGTTTTCAAGTCTGACCACCGACGGTCTCGATGGCGCGTTCGTCACGACGAATGTCGACGGCAGGTTCCCGATGGTCAACGCGCCGATCGAAGCGAAGCGCATCGCGATCGTCCACATCGTGCCGCCCGCGCGCTGGACCGAATCGGTGCCTGGCGAAGTCCATCTCTACGCCTCCGATGCGACGACGGTCGGCGGTGACTGGTCGCTCGTCGCCGACCCCTGGGCGGCGAACGGACGCCGCGCGGCGAATGTGAATCACGACGCATCCAAAGTCGTGACGCCTGCCTCGAATCCGGCGAGCTACGTCGAGTTCACGTTCGATGCCGATGCGGGAACCGCGTACCGACTCTGGATTCGCGGCAAGGCCGAACGCGATTCGTACACCAACGACTCGGTCTACGCGCAGTTCTCGGACAGCGTCGACAGCGCCGGTAATCCGCTCTGGCGCATCGGATCGTCGTCGGCCACGCCGCTGATCCTCGAAGACTGCGTCGGCTGCAACGTGCATGGATGGGGATGGAACGACAACGGCTACGGCACCGGCGTGCTCGGTCCGACGGTGCGATTCGCCGCGACCGGACGGCACACCCTGCGCTTCCAGGCGCGCGAAGACGGGCTGTCGATCGATCAGGTCGTGCTGTCGAGCGCGCAGTATCTGTCGGCGGCTCCAGGCCTCACGAAGGACGATACGACGGTGCTCAAGCGCACGGCGATCGCGCCGACGCCGCCTGGCGACGGATGCGCGGCGGGCGAGGTCGTGATCCACATGACCGGGACCTCGAACGCTCACGGCACGTGGGGCAGCACGAGCGACTCGACCGCGGCCAGCGGCGTGAGGATGTTCCAGCCCGATGCGGGCGCGGCGAAGATCACCGCGGCGCAGGCGTCGCCGGCCAACTTCTTCGAGAAGACGTTCGCCGCCGACGCGAACACTGACTATCGACTCTGGATTCGCGGCAAGGCGCAGAACGACTTCTGGGGCAACGACTCGGTGTTCGCTCAATTCGACGATTCGGTGAACGGGAGCGGCACGGCGATCTGGCGCATCGCCACGACATCCGGGACCGAAGTGAACCTCGAGGACTGCTCCGGCTGCGGCCTCAAGAGTTGGGGCTGGCAGGACAACGGCTGGGGCGTCGGCGTCCTGGGACCGCTCGTCCGCTTCGCGACCAGCGGCACGCACACGATTCGGATTCAAACCCGTGAGGATGGTTTCTCGGTCGATCAGATCGTGCTGTCGTCGGGCAAGTATCTGAGCGCCGCGCCAGGCTCGCTCAAGAACGACACGACGATTCTGCCGGCATGCGCAACACCGCCGCTTCGGTAAGGCGCGGCGCGAAGCGCCGCCTACTTGATTCCGACGTCGCCTTGCTGCAGGCGCGCGACCGGTGTTCCGAACCGCTCGCCGTTGACCGATTCGTAGTCGTAGCTGACAGTGAACGTGGCCTTGCCGGCGATGAGGATGTGCGCGACCGATTCAAGGGAGACCGGCATGCGGATGCCGGCGAAGCGTTTATAGCAGCGGACGATTTCGACCTTCCTCGTCCAGAACGACGGCGATTTCACCAATCGGCCTTCCAGACGAACCAGGTCGCCGGTTTCCGGATGCACGAAGATGGATCCATCGATCAGGAGCTCGCCCTTGCGGCGCGGCTTCAATGTCAGCGAGGCGAGGCCGTCGGGCTGGAGGCCCGCGTCAACAAACTCATAATTCACCGACGTCAGCGCGGCGCGCGCCGTCGAGCCGTCGGCCCACATCTTCCGCTCGGTCTCGAGCGACGATCGAAACACCTTCGAGCGGATGTATTCAGAGCCGCCTTCGCCGACGATCTGGTAGCGGAACCCGGCGGCGCGATCGAACTCGGTCCACACGTCCATCCAGGCGCTCTGGCCGAAGCGCTCGCTTTTCGCGTCCACATGACGCATCACGCGGAACTCGGTCGGATCGGGGTCTGGACTGGAAAGATAGCGCTGAACGACCGGAACGCCGGCCAATGACGAATTCGTCGGTCCGGACGCGCTCGCCGCGACAATCAGCGGCGCGGCGACGAGAGGCGCCAGCGCGCTCCGGCAGAGCCCACGGACCATGGCTCTTCAGCTAGCAATTTCAGGTCCGTCTCGTCAGCGCCTCCCGGGCGCGGGTGACTAACGATTTTGCCTCCTCGCGAGTCGCCGCCAGCGCCGTAATGTGGCCCATTTTTCGACCTGGACGCGGATTCAGCTTCCCGTAGAGATGCAGCTTGACGGACGGAACCCGTAACGCCGTGACCCAATCTGGTTCACCGCCTTCCCACAGGTCCCCCAGGAGGTTCGCCATCGCGGCGGGCTGGAGCTGCTCGGTCGACCCGAGCGGAAGCCCGCAGATCGCGCGGAGCTGCTGCTCGAACTGACTGGTGCGGCAGGCGTCGAACGTCAGGTGACCCGAATTGTGCGGACGAGGTGCCAGCTCGTTGACCAGGAGCCGGCCGTCGCGCGTGACGAAGAATTCGACGCACAACAGACCCACGTATTCGAGCGCGTCCATGACGCGTCGCGTGACATCAACGGCGAGCGCAGCCGTCTGTGGAGGCACATCGGCCGGCGACACCGAGACATCGAGGATATGACGATGATGCACGTTCTCGATCGCGCCGAAGTGCGACCAGTTGCCGTCAACGGCGCGCGCACCGATGACGGAGATCTCTTTCTCGAGATCGAGAAACGCCTCGAGGATCGATTCGCGTCGTCCGAGCGCCTCCCACGCCGCCGCGGCTTCGCCGGTGCGCTTGATCGGAATCTGACCCTTGCCGTCGTAGCCGAAGGCGGCGGTCTTCAGGACGGCGGGAGTGCCGACCGTTTTCAGCGCCGACGCGAGATCGGCATCGCTGCGCACCGGCGCGAACGGCGTCACCGGGATGCCGTGGTCGGCGAGAAAGGTTTTCTCGCGAATGCGATGTTGTGCGATCGCGAGCGCGCGGCCGTTGGGACGGACGATCGCGTCCTCCTCCGCGGCGGCGGCGGCTTCTGCGGACACATTCTCGAACTCGAACGTCACGATGTCGACGTGCTTCGCAAACGTCCGCACCGCGTCGACATCGTCGTACGAGGCGATGAATTCGACGTCGGCAATCTGACCGGTCGGGGTGTCGTGCTCCGGCGCGAGCGTGTGAACGCGGTAGCCGAGCCGGCGTGCCGCCATGGCGAACATGCGGCCCAACTGCCCGCCGCCCAGGACGCCGATGGTGGAGCCTGGGAGAATTGCGGATTGAGGATTGCGGATTGCGGATTTATTGGGGATTGGGTGCAACAAGAAGCCTCGATTGTTTCATGGTGGATTGATTGGGGATGGGCTATTGCGACTCAGTCGCCCGATCAACGATCCAAAATCAATCCGCAATCAACAGTAACACCCCAATCCGCAATAAATCCGCAATCCGCAATCCTCAATCCGCAATTCTCGATCGCTTGACCTCGTCCGCGATCTCTTCACGATAAGCTTGGAGCTTCGCGCGCAGATCGGGACGCGAGGTCGCGAGGATCGCGACCGCCAGCAGGCCGGCGTTCGCGGCGCCCGACTGACCGATGGCGACGGTCGCGACCGGGACGCCGCGCGGCATCTGGACGATCGAGAGCAGCGAATCGAGTCCGTTGAGCGCGGCGCTCTGGACCGGAACGCCGATGACGGGCACGATGGTGTGCGACGCGACCATCCCCGGCAGGTGCGCCGCTCCGCCGGCGCCGGCAATGATCACTTCGAGGCCGCGGCCGGCCGCGGCGCGCGCGTACTCGGCCATCTCGGTCGGCGTGCGGTGCGCCGACACGACCCGACACTCGTGCGGCACGCCGAACCGCGTCAACATCTCATCCGCAGCCTTCATCGTCTCCCAGTCGGATTTGCTGCCCATGATCACGCCGACGAGGGCGGCCGGTTCTGACACGCGCCTATTTCAACACAACTCCGGAATTGTGAATTGGCGAATTGGCGAGTTGGTGAGTTGGTGAATTCATTCAGAATTGAGTCACCAATTCACCAACTCTCCAATTCGTGCCGGGCGTAGAATCGATCTTCATGAAACGCGCTGCTCTGCTCTTCATGCTCGTGGTCGCGCCGCCCGCGTTCGCGCAGACACATGACGGCTCGAAGCCGGCCGCACCCGGGGCCAACACGATCGAAGTCAAGTACACGGCCTTCAAGCTGCCGAACGGCCTTTCGGTGATTCTCCACGAGGATCACACCGTCCCGCTCGTGACCGTCAACATGTGGTACCACGTCGGCTCGGCGCGCGAGCGTCCCGGCCGCACCGGCTTCGCGCACCTCTTCGAGCACCTGATGTTCATGGGATCGGGGCACGTCAAGCCGGGCGAGTTCGACGAGTGGCTCGAGCGGGCGGGCGGCGACAACAACGGATCGACCGAGAACGATCGCACGAACTACTACATCAACGTCCCGTCGAACGCGCTCGAGCTCGCGCTGTTCCTCGAATCGGATCGCATGGCGTATCTGCTCGACACGATGTCGCCGCAGGTCGTCGACGCACAGCGTGACGTCGTGAAGAACGAACGGCGCCAGAGCTACGAGAACCGCCCCTACGGCATGGCCGACGAAACGATGGGCGAGATGCTGTTTCCCGAGGGCCATCCGTATCACTGGCCGGTCATCGGCTACATGACCGATCTCACGGCGGCGAGCTACGACGATGTCGTGCAGTTCTTCAAGAAGTACTACGCGCCGTCGAACGCCAGCCTCGTCGTCGCCGGCGACATCGAGGCGGCGAAGGCGCGGCCGCTCGTCGAGAAGTGGTTCGGCGAGGTGAAGGCGGCGCCGCCGCCGGAGCCGCTGCCGAATCCGGGCGTCGCGCTCACCGGCGTGCAGAAGAAGACGATCACCGATCGCGTGCAGCTGCCGCGCCTCTACCTGGCGTGGGTCACGCCGGCGCACTTCGCGCCGGGCGACGCGGCGCTCGATCTCGTCGCCGACACGCTGGCGGGCGGAAAGAACTCGCGGCTCTACAAGCGGCTCGTCTACGACATGCAGATCGCCCAGGACGTCAATGCCTTCCAGCAGTCGCAGGCGCTCGCGTCGGCGTTTCAGATCGTCGCGACGCCGCGGCCCGGTCACACGATCGACGAGCTGAGGAAAGTAATCGACGAGGAGCTGCAGAAGCTGCAGACGACCGAGCCGACTGCGCACGAGCTCGAGCGATCGGTGAATCAGATCGAGGCATCGTTCTACAACCGCATGGAGCGCACCGGCGGCTTCGGCGGCAAGGGCGATCAGCTGAACGCCTACTTCACGTTCACCGGCGATCCCGACTGGTTCAACGAGGACCTCGCGCGCTACCGCGCGCAGTCGCCGTCGGACATCCGCGCGGCCGCCGCGCAGTTCCTGCCGCTCGACAAACGGGTGGAGCTCGTCGTCGAACCGGAGAAGAAGCCGTAGGCATAACGGACGCTCATCCTGAGCTCGTCGAAGGATGAGCGCGATGACTCGTGGTTCGACAGCTCACCACGAGCGGGATAACAACATGCGCCTTCGATTCATCGCCGTTGCCTTGATGTTTGCTGCTTCGGCGCTCGCCGCGCAGCAGGCGCCCGATCGATCCCATCCGCCGGAACCCGGTCCGCCGCCGGCGCTGAAACTTCCGCAGATCCAGAAGCGGCAACTCTCCAACGGTCTGCCGGTCTGGATCGTCGAGCTGCACAAGGTGCCGGTCGCGCAGGTGAACCTCCTCGTCTTGAGCGGGACGGCGGCGGATCCGGCCGGCAAGTTCGGCATCGCGAGCCTGACGGCGACGATGCTCGAGCAAGGCGCGGGATCGCGATCGGCGCTCGAGCTCGCCGATGCCATCGACTATCTCGGCGCCGATATTGGCACCGGCGCCGCGACCGATTCGCTCGCGGTGCGACTGCATGTGCCGGTCGCACGCCTCGCCGACGCGCTGCCGCTGATGGCCGACGTCGCGCTGCGCCCGACGTTCCCGAAGGACGAGCTCGAGCGGCAGCGCCAGGAGCGGCTGACCAACATCATCCAGGCGCGCGACGAGCCCGGCACAATCGCGTCGGCTGGTTTTGCGCGCGTGTTGTACGGGCGCGGTCATCGCTACGGCACGCCCAGCTACGGGACCGCTGAAACGCTGAAGGCGTTCACGGTCGACGACCTGAAAACGTTCTACGCGTCGGGATTCCGTCCCTCGAACGCCGCGCTGATTGCGGTCGGCGACGTCACCGCCGGCGCAGTCGTCCCGCTGCTCGAGTCGAGCTTCGCATCGTGGAACGCGCCGTCAACCACCGCCGCCGCGGCGGAGAAGCTGCCGCCGGTCGATCAGCCCGCCGCCCGCGAAGTGATTCTGATCGACAAGCCGGGCGCGCCGCAGACGCAGATCCGCATCGGCTGGATCGGCGTCGCGCGATCGACGCCCGATTATTTTCCGCTCCTGGTGACGAATACGATTCTCGGCGGGTCGTTCAGCTCGCGCCTCAACATGAACCTGCGCGAGAAGCACGGCTACACCTATGGCGCCTCGTCGTCTTTTGATATGCGCGCCTCCGCCGGACCGTTCACCGCCGGCGCCGGCGTGCAGACCGACAAGACCGGCGAGGCGCTGAAGGAGTTCTTCAACGAGCTCGAAGGGATTCTGAAGCCGGTTCCAGCCGACGAGCTCGCGCGCGCGAAGAACTACGTCGCGCTGCACTTCCCCAACGGATTCGAAGCGACCAGCGACGTCTCGCGCCGCCTCGAGGACGCGATCGTCTACAAGCTGCCCGACGACTACTTTTCGAAGTACGTCCAGAACATCCAGGCCGTGACCGCCGCCGACGTCCAGCGCGTCGCGCAGAAATATGTTCAACCCGGCCGCTTCGTCGTCGTGGTCGTCGGCGATCGATCGAAGATCGAGTCGCAGATCCGTCCGCTGAATCTGGGGAATCTCAAGGTGATGACGATCGATGAAGTGTTCGGACCGAAGCCCTAGCGCGGCCGACCTTCACCCGACAAAAGCGGGCCACGAAGACATTCACGAAGGATTGAGTCTCGTGTCGCGCGCACGATAGACCTCGCCCATCCCGCCCGCACCGATTGCGCTCACGATCTCATACGGACCGAGCCGTGTGCCGATAGCTATGGGCATCGCGTACCGCTGTCAACGCGTGCGAATTCTGCCATGCGCGGCACGCGGTGGTGCGGCAATTTCTGCCCGCTATTTCGAAGTCGAAGTCTGAATCGCGAGGCCACGTCCGCATCCGTGCGACGGCATCGCTTTCGCACCAGGAGGTAGAATGCGGTTCATGAAGGCGGCCGATCCGCGAGTCACCTTCGCCGAGCTGCAGCAGTGGCCCGACGATGGGCGCCGGTACGAGTTGTACGACGGCGAGGTGATCGTGGTTCCGTCACCGTTCCCCAGACATCAACGCGTGGCGAGCCATGTGGGCGTCGTCATCGAGGAATACGAACGGACGCACGGCGGGACGACGTTCATCATTCCGATTGACATCGTCTTCACGGAGTACGACGTCGTCCAGCCGGACGTCGTCTACTTCCGACAAGAGCGCCGTCACCTGATACGCGACTGGGAGGTGACTCGCGCGGCGCCTGACTTGGCCGTCGAAGTGCTCTCGCGCAGCACCGAGGCCCGCGATCGCGGCCGCAAGATGCAACTATTCGCTAAGTTCGGCGTCCCCGAGTACTGGATCGTCGATCCCGTGAACAACACGCTCGAGATCTACGTCCTGCGCGACGCCGCCTACGCGCGCGTGGCGTCGCACGGCGAAGACGACATCGTGACGTCGCCGACGCTGCCGTCTTTGTCGTTCGCCGCCGAGCGCGTGTTCGCGGAGTAGCTGATTTCGACGCCGGCGCTCAACGTTGCGCGGTCGACGGGTTTGCGCTCGACGCGATGTAGTCCCAGTGCCGCGCGGCGTTCTTGACGACGACGTCGAGATCTTCCTGCAGCATGTAACCCTTGCCGATCAAATCCTGCGCGGCCTGAGTCACCTTGGCGAGGTACTGATCCTTGGTCTGATACCGCTCGTCGATCGCCGGACGCGGATCGTTTTTCTGTTTCCGCTCGGCGCCGGTTCGCGGCAGCGGGATGTACGAGCCCTGCATGCTCGACAACACGTTGGTGGGCCCCGAGCGATCGTTGAACAGATTCCAGCCGGTGTAGGTCGCGAGCGGAACCGACAGCTCCGGCATTCTGATCCCGGCGACGCCGTTGCCGTCCGCGTCGACCTGCGGCACGAGCATCGGGAACGCCTTGCCGACTTTCGGAGGCTCCTCGGTGATGACGCCCTCGCTCGCGAAGCGCGGTCCGTAATCCACACGGTACGCACGCAGCGTCGTCGTCGTGGTCGCGACGCCGGGCACCTTCGGGAACTTCAGTTTCTCGGGGGCGACGAGCGTGCCGTCGGCGATGCGTGGATAGCGGCTCGGCGGCGGCGCCGTGCCATTGCCTTCCCACCGATCCATCGCCAGAAGAAGCGCCTTCATCGCCCAGCGGTAGTCGAGCGGATTGTTCTTCTGCTGGCCGATCGTCTGCGCCGGCGGGAACCCTGCCGGCCCGTGCTGACCCGCTGACAACAGATAAATCCGCACGTTGTCCATCAGCGGCGCGTCGGCCGTGCCGTCCACTGTCGTTGAAATGAGCGAGGCCGATCGGCCCCAGTATTCGTACTCCGAGTTCGTGTAGAAGACCTTCGGCAGGAGCTCCGGCGATCCCGGGTGCGTGAGCAGGCCGTCGGTGACGCCGGTCTCCGGATCCTTCTGCGCGATGTCGGTGAACGGGAAGATGTCGGTCGGATAGAAGAAGTTGAGGTAGGGATGGCCGTCGCGCGACGGCTGGGCGAAGCGGTGGTTGAAGCTGCCGCGGCCGGCGCCGGCGACGTGCGCGATGACGCCGTCGAACACCTTGCGATTGTCCTCGCTGCGGTTGAAGCCGTCGTACATGTATTTGCGGAGGAAGCGGCCGCTCTGCGAGACGCCGAACGCGGTGGCGCGCGTGATCGCCCCGGCTGGAATCGAGACCGCGTCGGCCGACTTGTACTTCAGCATCGTGACGAAGTCGCGGATGGCGGCAGGGCCGAGGCCGACGAGCGGCGGATTCTCCGCCGTGTAGACGACCTCGTAGATCTTGTTCGGCTCGAACTTCGTCGCCATGAAGACGTGCGTCGTATCCGCCACGCGCTTGCCGCTCTCGTCCTTGGCAAAGCCCCACTGCTCGCGCGGGATGATGCGGCGCGGTCCCTCCACCGAGTCGCGCACCGTCAAGACGTTCTTCGGATCGTTCGGATCGGCGACGACGTAGGCGACGTGATTGCGATCGGAGAGCGAATGATCGAGCTCCTTTTCGGTGGGAACGAAGTCGCTGCGCACGACGCCGCGGATCGGACGGCCGTTCTCGGTTGGCGTCGGCACGTACACGCGCATCAGTTCGGGGCGCTGCGGTACGTCGAACTGCCAGCCGACCCACAGCAGCGTGAAGCCCTGCTTCATCAGGAAGCCGT
>DAIUKO010000174.1:0-1793 GCA_036848175.1 Vicinamibacterales bacterium
AAGAACCACGGCATCACGAGCATGAAGAAGATCTCGGACATCTGGCCGAGCGTCATCTTCCCCGCCGCGTTGGTGACCTGCAGCTCATTGAGAAACAGATTCGCGAACGCGTAGTAGAACTGCAGCGGGATGCAGACCAGAAACGATCCGAGCACGAAGATCGCGAACGACGGCTCGCCGAGCAGCTTCAGCGCGTCGAGGCCGAGGACGTCCCGCAGCGTGGCATGGCCGGTGCGCGCCGGCGGCGTGTGCGGCAGCGCCAGACAGTAGATGCCGAGCACCACCGAGCCCGCGCCGGCGATCTGAAACGGGACCCCTGTCGGCTCGAGTTTCAGCGTCCCAATCACGAGGCCCGCGACAATCCATCCGATCGTGCCGAGCACGCGAACGGCTGGAAACTCGCGCCCCGGATCCCTCATCTGGCGGAACGACAGCGAGTTACTCAACGCCAGCGTCGGCATGTAGCAGAGGGTGTAGAGCAGGATCGCAACGTAGAAGCCCCGGAACGTCGTCTGCGTCGACGAGTAGAAGAGGATCGCGCCGCCGACAATGTGCAGCGCGGCGAGGATCCGCTCGGTCGCCATGAAGCGATCCGCGACCATGCCGACGAAGAACGGCGAGATCATCGCGGCCAGCGCCGTCGTGCCCGCCGCCAACCCGATCTGCTCGCCGGAGAAGTGCAGCGTCTGGCCCAGCCACGTCCCCATCGTCACGTACCACGAGCCCCAGACGAAGTACTGCAAGAACATCATCGCCGAGAGTTTCAACCGAACGTGTGTGGGCATACCGTTCTCGGTCCTTCGTACCTCAGACTTCGGACTTCTACGTCCACCAGGCCTGAACTGGAGGGTCAGTGAGAATGACGCGCGACAGCAGATCGAGGGCCGCCTTCAATCCTTCGTCAACGGACGCGAACGCGTCCTCGTGCTCGATGCTCATCACGTGATCGTAGCCGGCGAGACGCAATGCGCTGACGATGCGCTTCCATTCCAGCTCGTCGTGTCCCCAGCCGACGCTGCGGAACAGCCACGATCGCTCGGCCATTCGCCGATAGCTCTTGGTATCGATGACGCCGTTGACGGCGACGTTGAAGCGATCGAGCGCGACATCCTTGGCGTGCACGTGAAAGATGCCGTCGCCGAGCGCGCGAATCGCCGTCGGCACGTCGACGCCCTGCCAGAAGAAATGACTGGGATCGAAGTTGACGCCGATCGTCGCTCCGGCGGCCTCGCGCAGCTTCAGCGCCGTATCGACGTTGTAGACGACGAACCCGGGATGCGCCTCCAGCGCGACGTTGACGCCGTGGTCCGCCGCAAAGCGCGCCGCGCCGCACCAGTAGGGAACGACCTTCGCGTCCCACTGCCACTCGAGGACCTCGAGAAACTCGGGCGGCCACGGATTGGTGACCCAGTTCGGATGCTTCGCATCATCCGAGTCGCCCGGGCAGCCCGAGAACGTGACGACGACGTCGACGTCCAACTGCTCGGCGAGACGCACCGTCTTGCGAAACACGTCGTCGTACTCGGTCGCGACGGCGCGATCCGGATGGAGCGGATTGCCGTGGCACGACAGCGCGCTGATGATCAGGCCGGCGTCCTCGATCCGCCGTCGGTACTCCTGCGCGCGACTCTTGTTGTCGACAAGGGCATCGAGGTCGAGATGATCGCGTCCCGGCCAGCCGCCGGTGCCGAGCTCGATTGCCTGCACCTTCTCGAGCGCGCGGACCTTCGCCAGCATCTCGTCGAACGACAGCGTGCCGAACACCGGCGTGAACACACCCAGCTTCATTCAGT
>DAIUKO010000174.1:1893-5714 GCA_036848175.1 Vicinamibacterales bacterium
CCATGAGCGCTACGTGCGAGCGGCAACGGCCGCGTCGACGTTCGTCCACACACCGCCGCGGCGGTGACTCTCGAGAATCGCGTCGACGATGGCGGCCGCGCGATAGCCGTCCTCGAAGGTCGCGAATGCGGGCGGCCGCGCGTCGGTCATCCGCTTTCCGGATGCGATAAACCCGTAGATGTCGCGCATCAGGTTGCAGAACGCGTCGGCCCACGCTTCCTGATGTCCACCCGGCAGATGTGCGTACGGCCGCGCCGCGTCGTTCAGCAGCGACGGATCCTTCTGCAGGACGCCGTTCGGACCATCACGGCGGCCGATCCACAGCTCGTTCTGCCGCTCCTGGAACCAGCGGAGCGATGCAGTGCGGCCATTCGCCTCGAACCACAGGTCGTTCTTGTGGCCGGCGCAGACCTGTCCGACCGACAGTGATCCTTTCGCCCCGCCGTCGAAGCGCAGCAGCAGGCTCGCCAGGTCCTCGCTGCGAACCGTGAACGGCTCGCGCGCGCCCTCGCTGCGCGCGAACGCTTCGGTCGACGCGGCCGGCTTCATGCGCGTCTCGACGACAGTCGTCAGATCGGCGAATACCTCCACGATGCGTTGACCGATCACGTGCTGCACCAGATCGCACCAATGCGACCCGATGTCGCCGATCGCGGAGCTCGCGCCTCCCTTCTCGGGTTCGAGCCGCCACGAGAAATCGGTGTCCTGGAGGAGCCAGTCCTGCAGGTACTGACCGTGCACGAAGTGCACGCGGCCGATCTCGCCGTGCGCGATCATCTCGCGCGCGTGCTGCACGAGCGGGTTGCCGCGGTAGTTGAACGTCACCGCGTGGACGACGCCGGCGTCGGAGGCGGCGCGCCACAGGCGCAGCGCTTCGTCGGCGGTCATCGCGAGCGGCTTGTCGGAGACGACATGCTTGCGGCGCGCCAGCGCCGCGAGGATCACCGGTCCGTGCAGGTGGTTCGGCGTCGTGTTGTGGACGACGTGGATGTCCGGGTCCGCGATCAGCGCTTCGAAGCTGCCGTACGCCTTCGGCACGCCAAGCGCATCGGCCTTCCGTCTCGCCGACGCTTCGGTGCTGGCGGCAACCGCGACCACGTCGACGAAACCGAGGCGGCGGACCGCGTCAATGTGATGGGCGCCGACGAACCCGGGGCCGACGAGCCCCATCCCGATACGTGTGGGCATGTGTTAAGCCAGCGCCTGCCTGGCGTAGTCGTAGCACTTCTTCACTTCTTCGACGGGCGTCCCCTGCCCGCGGTATTCATATTCGATGTAGGCGGGAATCGGCCAGCGTTCTTTTTTGATCAGCTGCAGGACCTCTTTGATCGGCGTCTCACCCTGGCCCCAGGGCGTGTTGTCGCCCTGGTGCTTCTTTCGATCCTTGATGTGCAGGTTCGTGATCGACGCGTGATATTGCTTGATGAACGAGACCGAATCGAAATCCGCCGACGTGAAGTGGCCGATGTCGAGGTTGATCCTGATGAACTTCGATAGCTGCATCGCCTTCTGAAAGCTCGACGGCGTCGCGAACTCGTTCGGATCGGTGACGTTCGAGTGGCCGTGCATGCCGATCGGCATCTGGTGCTTGTCGGCGATCGGCGCGATCCGCTTCGCCACGTCGAGCGTCGTCGACGTCGTCAGCACTTTGGAGCCGAGCGCTTTGCCGATCTCGAAGCCGCGATCGATCTCGGCGTCGGTGAAGCCGTTGTTCATGTTCCAACAGAACGCGTACACGTTGATGCCGGCGGCGTCGAACTTCTTCTTGACGTCGCGGAAGTGATCGATCGGCGTCTCGAGTCGCCACTTGCGAAGATCCTCACGGGCCTTGACCGCTGCGGGCGACGGCGGATCGCCGCGCCGGCCGCGCGCACCCGAGTCGAACTGCGGCTCCAGCTGCGGCGAAAAGAGCTCGCACTCCGTCAGACCGCAGTCGCTCATCGCCTTGATCACGACGTCGACGGCGTCTTTGCTGCCGGGCGTGCGCGGCAGATCGCGGAAGCTGTAGGTCTGCACGCCAAGATGCACGCCGTTGATCGTCGACGAGGCGGCGAATGCGATCCGCGGAACCGCAAGACCCGCCAGCGTCAACCTGCCGAATTCGCGTCGCGTATACATGACCAACCTCGCTGGGTTTCTCATGGGGCGGCCCGTTCAGGGCCGCCGGAGAGGCGGGCCTGAAAGGCGCGCCCTACAAATACGCCGCACTACTCGTACAGCGTGAATGCGTACAGCGTGTCGCCGGCGGCGATGAGCACGTGCTGGCGGCCGTCGACGAGATAGGTCTCCGGCGCGTTCGACACGGGGCCGATCTGCGTGTGCCAGAGCGGCTGGCCGTTGGCCGGATCGAATGCGACGAAATTGCCGGAGATGTCGCCGCCGAAAAGCAACTTCCCCGCCGTCGTCATCAGGCCGGGCAACGCGCGAATGCCGCCGCCGGCCGATCGGAACTTGTGTCGCCACACCGACTTGCCCGTCTTGTAGTCGATGGCAGAAATGTAGGTGCCCGCCGATCCGACGCTGATCTCGTCCTTGCCGCCGAGTCCCATCGCCCCGCGCGGATCCGTTTCGCTCAGGTAGTACATCGCGTAGGTTTCGGCGGTCGGCACGTAGAAGAGGCCCGTGTCGGGGCTGTAGGCCGGCGGCGGCCAGTTGGTCGCGCCGCCGTTCGCCGCCGAGACGAGCGCGCCGCCGATGTGGTGATCCTTCTCCGGGATGCGAACCGGCTGTCCTTTCGCATTGAGCGCCGGCTTCGCCCAGTTGACGGCTTCAGAGAACTTGCTGGTGACGAGATGCTCGCCGGTGTGGCGATCGAGCGTGAAGTAGTAGCCGTTGCGGCTCGCCGTCAGCACCATCTTGCGCGGTCCGCCGCCGCCGAACATGCCGTCGACGAGGACCGGCGTCTGCGCGGAATCCCAATCGTGCGTGTCGTGCGGCGAGGTCTGGTAGTACCACTCCATCTTTCCGGTATCGACGTTCACGGCGACGATCGCGCACGTGAAGAGATTGTCCATCCCTTCCCCGCGCGGCTTCGAGTGATAGGCCGGCGTCGGATTGCCGGTGCCGAAGATGTAGAGCTTCGTCTCCGGGTCGTAGACACCGGGAATCCACGGATGGCCGCCGCCGTGGCGTGCGGCGTCGAGATCCTTCCACGTCTCGAGCCCGGGATCGCCCGGGTTCATCGGCACGGTATAGAAGCGCCACTGCTGCTCGCCCGTTTCCGGATCGTAGGAAGTCAGATAGCCGGGTGAATCGAGATCGTTGCCGGTGCCGACGATGATGTGGTTGCCGATCGTCGTCGGCGCGGAGGTGAGGAAGTACTGCTGCGCGAAGCTCGCCGCTTCCTTGTGCCACCGCTCCTTGCCGGTGCGCGCGTCGAGCGACACGAAGTAGTCGTCGGGTGTGACGAAGAACAGATAGTTGCCCCACATCGCCACGCCGCGGTTGCCGATGTGCGTGCCGCCTCTGGTCTTCCAGAAGTAGTGCCACAGCTCGTGGCCGTCGCGCGCGTCGAGCGCCCACACGTGATCGGGCGCGGTGACGTAGAGAACGTTGTTCACCATCAGCACGGCGCCTTTGATCTGAATGGCGCCGGCAACCGTCACCTCGCCGGTTCCTTCACCGCCGATCTGCGTGCGCAGATTCGTCGCGCTCGACAGCCGCGCCGTCCACGCGAGCGTCATGTTCTTCACGTTCGACTGATTGATCTGCGTGAGCGCGCTGTAGCGGCGGCCGGAATAGTCACCCGAATACGACGGCCATTGATCCGACAACGGCTTCAGCAATGCGGCCGGATCAAGACCCGTGTCCGGCGCCGCCCG
>DAIUKO010000174.1:5814-15549 GCA_036848175.1 Vicinamibacterales bacterium
CGCGGCATCAGCGTAAGTGCGCGCCGACGAGGCGGGCGGGGCCCCGGCGCCAGTGGAATAAACGTTGGCGAGGGAAAAGCGCCGCGAGAGAGCAGAGGCCGTCGCAGCAATTTCATTTCAGTGTCACCAGATAAGCGGTCACGTTGTGAATGTCCGCGTCGGTGTAAACGGACAGCAGATCCCGGTGCGGCTGGAGCGGATCGTGGATGTCGACCTTCGGCGTGTCGCCCGCGGTCCTGAACGATCGGTGCGTGCCGTCGGCGGTCGTGAGCGACACACCGAAGTCGTCGATCCGATCGAGCCGGCCCTCGACCTTTTCACCCGACGCGAGCGTGACCGTGACGGTGATCGGCTTCAAGGTCCCCGGCGGCGGACCGCCGCGGCCGGCGCCGCTGCCGGGCATCAGCCACGTCTGCTGCAGCATGCGCTCGTCGGTCATCCTCGAGGCGAAGCCGCGCAGATCGCCGGTCGGCGAATGGCACGACGCACATTTCGTATTGAAGAAGGCCTGGCCGGCCCGGGCATCGCCAACGAGGATGCTCGGCGGCTTGACGCGCGACTCGTCGTAGCCCGCGGCCTTGAAGGTGTGGATGAACGCGGCGACGTCGGCCACCTGCTCGCGCGTGAACTGAAACTTCGGCATGCCGCGATCGGTCCGGCCGTTCTGAATCACCGGCGCGATCAACTCGCCGTTCTGATCGTCGAGCACGAGGCCCGATCGCAACAGACTCGGTCCGCTATCGCCGCCGCGCGTATCGGCGCCGTGGCAGAACTGGCAGTTGACGCCGTAGAGCGCCTTGCCGCGCTCGATCGCCGCGGGATCCCCCGGCGGACGATCGGGATAGGCGTTACGCGGCGACGTGATCGCGCCGCCGCGCCCGCCGCGTCCGCCGCCGGGCGGTTGTTGGGGCGGCTGCGCCTGCGCAATCGTCCCGAGCATCGCCACAGCTGCTGAGATCGCGACGAGTACGGTGGCTCGCATGTCGGCCCTTATCTTACTTTCTAAAACAACAATTTCGCGGCGAACTGCATCTGGCGCGGAATCGAGTTGCCGATGCTGGTGATGCTCCCGAACCCAGGCGCGCCCAGCGCCGCGTTCGGGTTCGCGAAGCTCGGCGTGTCAGTGAGATTGTAGATTTCCGCACGCAGCTGCAGATTCGTCCCGGGCGTGAGCGCGACGTTCTTGAAGAACGACAGATCGAGACGCCGCTGAGGCGGGCCGTGAAGGATGTTCCGGCCGGCGTTGCCGATGGTGTTGATCGGCTGCGCGACGAACGCCGCCGTGTTGAACCACTGCGTGACCGTCGGGTTGTCGAGCTCCGGATCGCCGACCACGTTCGGTCGATCGCCGCCCGCGCTCGTGTTGCTGCGCGCGGTGGAATTGGTGACGGTGAACGGCAGGCCGGTCTGCCAGTAGGCCACGCCGTTGACCTGCCAGCCGGCGACGAGCGCCTTCGACACGCCGCTCAGCGACCGGCCGAACGGCAGCTCGTAGTTGGCGGAGAAAACGAACCGGTGGCGGATGTCGAAGTCGGCGTCGAAGTGTTCGATGACGCTGACGTCGTTCGGCGACGGCTGGGTCCACGTCGTGTGGCCGAGCACGTAATTGGAGCTGAGCGTCAGGCCGTTGCGGTGGCGGCGCTGAAACACCAGCTGCATCGCGTCGTAGGTCGATTCGAAGTCGCTGGCGAACAACCCAATCGTCGTGACGTTCGGCAGCTGCGCGGCATACCGCCGCCGCGGCTGAATCGGGCCCGGGCCGGCGGGCGCGAGGTCCAGGTTCGGGATCACGAACGCGACGTGACCGCCGCGCGATCCCACGTAGCCGGCGGCGAACACGTTGCCGGCCAGCTCCTTCTCCGCGATCAGATTGAACTGCTGCACGCGCGTGTTCTTGAAGTCCTCGGCGACGCCGATGATCGTGCCGGCGAGCAGCGACGGATCGGTTGGCGTCGGCGTCGGCAGCGGCAGGCCGTCGGAGAGGCGCAGATTGGGCAGGCCGCCCGACGCGCCGTTGCTCGTCACCGGGCCGTAGGTGCCGACAAACGGCGGGTTCTTCATCAGCGACTGCGACATGTAGTTGCCGGGGAAGTACGAGAGTCCCCAGCCGCCGCGCAGCACCATCTGATTCGGCATCGTCGCCGCAAACCCGAGCCGCGGCGCGACGTTCGAATAGTCCGTCGTCACGCCGGCGCTGTCGGAGACGCCGTTCTGACCGGCGACGAGCAGCGTCAGCGTGGTCAGGTCGATGTTCGAGAGGTTGTGGCTCTGTTCGGTGAGCGGCGTGTAGATGTCGTAGCGAACGCCGGCATTGACCGTGAGCCACGAGGTCGCGCGCCAGTCGTCCTGCGCGTAGAGGCTCGGCTCCATCGTCCGATAGTGCGGATCGAACAGCGTATGCGTCCGCGCGACGGTCGCCGGAAAGCCGAGCAGGAACGACGCGATGCTGTTGCCGCCGGAGCCGGCGCCGTTGTCGGTCAGCGCCGTGCTGAAGGCGATGGTTCCAACGGCGGAGGCGCTCTGGAACTGGCGCATGCGGCGCGAGATGAGACCGGCGCCAAGCTTGACGTTGTGCGCGCCGCGCGTCTTGGTGACCGATCCGCTCGCCTGCAGCGCCTTGTTGGACGTGATCAGGGGGATGAACGTCGCGTCACCGAGGCTGGCGTAGCCAGCGGGGTTCATCGGCGTCAGCGCCGAGGTGATCGCGTCGATGTTCACGTTCTTCAGACCGAACTGCTGGCTCAGGTTCTGGCCGAAGTTCAGCGGCAGCGACTCGATGTCGCCGTACATGTACCCGACCTTGAACTCGGAGATGAGCGACGGCCCGAAGATGTGCAGAAAGTTGGTCTGCAGTCCGTGCGCGATCGTCGTGTTCGGCCCGGGGAACTGGCCGTTGTTGCCGCCCGGCTGAATACCGTTGACCGTCGGCAGCGCGCCCGGCGTGAACGTGTCGACGTTGTTGTACGAGTAGCGCGCAAACAGCGTGTTGTTGTCGTTGAACCGATGATCGACGCGGACGTCGGCGGTGGAGCTGTTCTGCGTTCGGTCGTTGGTGCCGGTGAAGTTGTTGGCGAGTCCATCCGCGGTCGGCGTCGGATAGAGCGCCATGTAGTTCAGCGCGATCGCGTCCAATCGGCTCGAGGGAACGACATTCCCCGGAAACGCCGTGCGCGGCGTCGTCGTCGGATCGTAGATGGGCACGGACAACTCCGAGAAATCGCCGCCGCGCATCTTCATCGTCGGCACGGTGGAGACGAACGTCACGCCCGACGTCAATCGGAATCCCTCGTAATCGGCGAAGAAGAACGTCTTGTTCTTCTTCACCGGTCCACCGATGCTGCCGCCGTACTGATTCTGATCCAGCTTCGGCTTCGGACCGGTCTGCGCGAAGTAATTGCGCGAGTCG
This sequence comes from Vicinamibacterales bacterium, assembly GCA_036848175.1. Lineage (GTDB taxonomy): Bacteria > Acidobacteriota > Vicinamibacteria > Vicinamibacterales > CAVVIG01 > QHWF01. The sequence continues at coordinate 9,221 of DAIUKO010000174.1, forward strand.
AACCTGTCGTTGCGGTAGAACTCGAACGCCGACCCATGGAAGTCGTTCGATCCCGACTTGGTGATGATGTTCACGACGCCGCCAGCCGTCCGGCCGACTTCCGCCGTGTACATGTTGGTCTGGACCTTGACCTCGGCGATCGCATCGATCGACGGCTTGACGATCACCGTGCCGATGAAGCGCTCGTTATTGTCGACGCCGTCGACCAGTTGGTTGTTCTGATTGTCGAGCGCGCCGTTGATCGAAATCGCCGAGGTCTGCCGCCGATCGTCGGGGCGCGTCCCGCTCGCGAGCGAGTTCGGCACGCCTTCGGTCGCGCCCGGCACGAGCTGCACCAGCCGCACGAAGTTGCGTCCGTTGACCGGAAGATCCTGCACCGCCTTCTCGGTGACGAGCGCGCTCAGTGTCGCCGTCTCGGTCTGCAGCAGCGGCGACTCGCCGACAACGGTGACGTTCTCCGCGACCTGACCGACGCTCAGCTTCGCGTCGAAGCGGAACCGATCGCCGGCCGACAACGTCGCGCGCGTCGACTGACTGGTGAAGCCTGGCAGCTCCACTTTGATCGTGTAGGTGCCGATCGGCAGCAGGTTGAAGACGTAGTCGCCGGTCTCGTTCGTCGGCAGCGAGCGGATATCGTGCGTGCCGACGTTCTCCACCGTGATCGTGACACCGGGCAGCACAGCGCCGGTCGCGTCGGTGACGCGGCCGACGATGTCGGCGGTGGTGACTTGCGCGGACACCGCCGAGGGGAGAGCGGCGAGCGAGGCGACGACGAGCGACGCGCACCAACGCACGACCGACATGGGATGCACCTCCTGTAAACCAGCGTTTCGCTCCTTATGTAATCGGTTTCACAAGCTAGCAAAGTGGTCAAACCAATGCAAGTAGTAGGTATGATGTCCCCGCCGTGGCGAACATTTACGAGGTCGCAAGGCACGCCGGCGTGTCGACTGCCACCGTGTCGCGCGTCCTCAGCCAGCCCGACGTCGTCTCGCCCGACACGCGGCAGAAAGTCCTCGATGCCGTCGAATCGCTGGGCTACACGCCGAACGCCGCCGCGAAGAATCTGCGCACGCTGCGTACCGGCAAGCTCCTCGTCACGGTGCCGGACCTCTCGAATCCGTTCTTCTCGCTGATCCTTCAAGGCATCGAAGATTCAGCACAGCGTGAGGGTTATGCCGTGCTCGTCGGCGACACGCAGCACGACGAGAAGCGCGAGGAGCGTTACGCGCAGATGCTGCGGCGCAAGGAAGCCGATGGGTTGATCTTTCTCGGCCACCGCCTGCCCAAGGAGGCGGCGACATTTGCCGAAACGATCGCGCCGCGATGCGCGCCAGTCGTCAACGGCTGCGAGTTCAATCCCCGGCTCGGCGTGCCGAGTGTACACATCGACAATGCGAAGGCCTCGGCCGAAGCGATGGACCATCTGTATCGCCTCGGCCATCGCCGCATCGGGATCATCACCGGACCGCTGGTGAGTCCGCTCAGCCGCGATCGCCTGCGCGGTGCGACGTCGCGCGCGAAAACGCAGAAAGCGGAGCGCGATTTCGTGGTCATGAACGGCGACTTCTCGATCGAGTCGGGCGCGGCCGGCGCCGAGCGGCTGCTCGGACGGCGCGAGGCGCCGACCGCGATCTTCTGCTTCAACGACGAGATGGCGATGGGTGCGATCGAGACAGCGAAGCGGCGCGGACTGCGCGTCCCGCTCGACCTGTCGATTGTCGGCTTCGACGACATCCGCTTTGCGCGGTGCGTCGATCCGCCGCTGACCACCGTCGCGCAGCCGATGCGCGCGATCGGCGAAGGCACCGTGCGGCTGCTGCTCGAAATCCTGAACGGCGGCGAACAGGCGCCGGAATCGGTGACGCTGCCGCACACGTTGACCATTCGATCGAGTACGGCGCCGCCACGGACAGGGCTAAGGAGCGGCCGCTAGGCCGCGTCCTGGACCGCATCGAATCACGACGCCAGCTCAGCCTTTGATTCTCGTGACATCGCGAGACCGGCTCATTAGAATCCCCTCCCGTGCGTCGACGTCACACGAACCGGGAGTCCGCAGCGCAAGTAACCGATCGGGGTGACCGGATTCGCTCCGCTCGCGGTGAGGCGGTCGAGCAGCGACTCGAACGGGTCGAGTCGATGCTGCGCGATATCCAACAGTCGCTCGACGGCAACGCCAAACGTCTCACCGCCCTTCAAGCGCAACTCGACCACCTCTCCGCCAAATCGCGAACCGTTTGAAGAATCGACATCTCGCCGGGCGACGCGGGGCCTGAAGGCCCCGCGCTCCAGCGATTCTTCGGACGCGTCTCGACGCTCTGTGTTTACTGTTGAAGCGCGAAGGCGTACAAGGCGTCGCCTGCGCCGACGACGACCATCTGGCGGCCGTCGATCAGAAAGGTCTGCGGCCCGTTGCTCGTGTTGGTGCCGAGACCGGCGTGCCACAACGGTCTGCCGTTCGCGGCGTCGTAGGCGACGAAGTTGCCGCCGCCGTCGTTGCCGAAGAGCAGACCGCCCGCCGTGCTCAGCAGCCCCATCGCGCCGCCTTGCGCGCCGGTTGCCGTCATCGCGAGCGGCCGGCTCCAGCGGACTTTGCCCGTCTTGTAGTCGATCGCCTTCAAGTCGCTGCCGACGACGCCGAGCCCGCGTTCGGCGGCAGCCCATCCCTGCGGGCGCGGATCGGTGTCGGTGAGATACATGATGCTGTACGCCTGCCGCGTGCCGACATAGAAGAGACCGGTGTCAGGGCTGAAGCTGGGCGGCGGCCAGTTCGTGGCGCCGCTCGTGTCGGGCGAGACGAGCGTGCCGGGCACCGTGGCGTCCTTCGCCGGATTGCGAATCGGTTGCCCCTTCGCGTTGATCTCCTTCGTCCAGTTCGACGACTCGATCATCCGCGTCGTCAGAATCTGTTTGCCGTTCGTGCGATCGAGCAGGAAGAAGTGGCCGTTGCGGCTCGCCTGTGCGAGAAGCTTGCGCGGCTGGCCGTCGATGACGCCGTCGATCAGCACGGGCGTCTGCGCAGCGTCCCAGTCGTGCGTGTCGTGCGGCGTGACCTGGTAGTACCACGCCATCTTGCCGGTGTCCGGATTCAGCGCGACGATCGAGCAGGTGAAGAGGTTGTCGCCTTCACGGCTGCCGCCGGTCAGCACCGGCTGCGGGTTGCCGGTGCCGAGATAGTAGAGATTCAGCTCCGGATCGTAGGTGCCCGGGATCCACGGCATCCCGCCGCCGCTCGCCATCGAGTATTCATCGGGCCACGTCTCGGCGCCGGGCTCTCCCGGTCGCGGCGTCGTGTTGAATCGCCAGACGACTTCACCGCTTTCCGGATCGCGCGACTCGAGATAGCCGGGGATGTCGAGGGCATCGCCGCCGACGCCGACGATCACGTGACGGCCGACGATGATCGGCGCGTTGGTCGAGAAGTACTCGCGCTTCATGTTGGCGATGACCTTGTGCCACCGTTCCTTGCCGGTCGCCGCGTCGAGCGACACGAAATAGTTGTCCGGCGTGAGGAAGTAGAGCCACTCGCCGTACATGCCGACGCCGCGGTTGCCGATGTGATCGCCGCCCTTCGTCTTCCAGAGGAAGTGCCAGATCTCGCGGCCGGTGCGCGCGTCGACCGCCCAGACATGATCCGGCGTCGAGAAGTAGAGCATGCCGTTGAGCATCAGCGGCGTGGACTTGATCGTGAGACTGCCCGACGGTCCGCCGGGCGCTGTGTCGGGTCCCTCGCCGCCGACGATCGCGTTCGCCGCCGACGTGTTGATCCGATAGACCCACGCGAGCGCGAGGTTCTTGACGTTGCCGGTGGTGATCTGCTTCAGCGTGCTGAAGCGGCGGCCGGTGTAGTCGCCGTGGTAGGTTGGCCACGCATCGACCGGCGGCTTGCCGAGAAGAGCCGGATCGAGCTTCTGCGTCTGGCCGCGCACGAGGAGCTCTCCATCACCGAAGAACGCTCCACCACGGAGGACACAGAGGACACAGAGGGAAACACCAACAAAGAATCTCAGCCTCCGTGTCCCCTGTGGTGGAGAGCTGTGGTGTGACGAGCGTGGAAGTTGGTTGATCTTCATTTGAGCCCCGCAAGAAACGCCGTCACGTTGTGCATGTCCGTATCGGTCCATTTCGGCAACTGGTCGATGTGCCCCTGAAGCGGATCGGTGACGACCACCTTCGGGTTGTCGCCGCTGCGCAGCCACGATTTCATCTGGCCCGACTTGGGCTCGTAGAGCGTCACGTCGAAATCCGTCAGCCGCACCAGCGTCCCGGTGACGGCTTCGGCGGATGAAGGCGTGACGGTGACCTTCAGCGCGTTCGGCGTCCGGTACGGCGCCATCGGCGGACTGCCTGGAGGCGCGCTGCGCGGCAGCACGATCCGTCCTTGAAGCGCCGCCGCGTCCGCGTACTTCGCGCCGATCGATTTGAGATCGTTGGTCGGCGAGTGACAGCTCCGGCATTTTCCGGCGCCGTTGAAGTAGGCCTCGCCCGCTTTTGGATCGCCGACGAGGATGTCGAGGATCTTGTAGAGGCGGCGATTGGAGTTCATGTAGATCGCGTTGTGGAGAAAGGCGGCGAGATCGTGATTCTGCGCTTCGGTGAAATCGAAGCGCGGCATCCCCTTGTCGGGCCGGCCGACCTTCAGGAACTCGCCGAGCTGTTTGCCGTTCTCGTCGGTCTGCACGATTTCGGATCGCGTCAGGTCGGGTCCGCTCGACCCGCCACGCGCATTCGAGCCGTGGCAGAAGCCGCACTCAGAGGTCAGCAGTTGCTGGCCGCGTTCGATGGCGGCGGTATCGGCCGGCGCGGTGAGAGCCTGCGTTTGCGCGGCGAAGAGGGCGGTGAGGAGAAGAAAAACCATGGGCAAACCTTACCAAAAAAAGGCGACTTGGCGTACGCTGTGCTCGCTATGCAAATCATCCGTCAATCGAAAACCTACGACGTCTGCATCGTCGGATCCGGGGCCGGCGGCGGCATGGCGGCGAAGGTCCTGTGCGACGCGGGCGCGGACGTCGTCATGCTCGAGGCGGGCGTGCCGTGGGACGTCGAAAAAGACTCGAAGATGTCGGCGTGGGCCTACGACTCGCCGCGCCGCGGCGCGGCGACACCCGATCGCCCGTTCGGCGAGTTCGACGGCTGCATCGGCGGATGGGATCTCAAAGGCGAGCCGTACACGCAGGCGCCAGGTGAACAGTTCGACTGGTTCCGCGCGCGGATGGTCGGCGGCCGGACGAATCACTGGGGCCGGATCTCGCTGCGCATGGGGCCCGACGATTTCAGAGGACGCAGCCTCGACGGCCTCGGCGACGACTGGCCGATCGGCTACGACGACATCAAGCCGTACTACGACAAGCTCGATCGTCTCGTCGGCATCTTCGGATCGAACGAAGGGATCCGAAACGAACCGGACGGGGTCTTCCTGCCGCCGCCCAAGCCGCGCTGCTACGAACTGATGATCAAGCAGGCGGCGGACAAGCTGCACATCACGTGCATTCCGTCGCGTCTCTCGATCCTGACCAAACCGCTCAACGGCCGCTCCGCCTGCCACTACTGCGGCCAATGCGGCCGCGGCTGCGCGACGCACTCGAACTTCTCCTCGCCGTCGGTGCTGCTCGCGCCGGCGTTGAAGAGCGGACGTCTTCGTCTCATCACCAATGCGATGGCGCGCGAAGTGACGACCGACGACAGCGGCATGGCGACCGGCGTGGCGTACGTGAACGGCAAAGATCGGCGCGACTACGCGGTGCGCGCGCGCATCGTCGTGGTCGCGGCGAGCGCGTGCGAGTCGGCGCGTCTGCTGCTGAACTCGAAGTCGGGACGATTTCCGGACGGCCTCGCGAACTCGAGCGGCGCCGTCGGCAAGTACCTCACCGACTCGACCGGCCTCACCGTCACCGGCTACATTCCGAAGCTCGCCAACGGCGTCGCGCACAACGAGGACGGCGTCGGCGGCATGCACCTGTACTTTCCGTGGTGGCTGGACAACAAGAAGCTCGATTTCCCGCGCGGCTATCACGTCGAGCTCGGCGGCGGCCGCCGCGGCGCGCCGAGCTACGGGATTCTTGGCGGCATCCAGCGGTTCAACGGCGTCGGCGGCTACGGGAAATCGCTGAAGGACGACTACCGGAAGTACTGGGGCTCGACGGTGTACTTCTCGGGCCGCGGCGAGATGATCCCGAACGAGAAAACGTACTGCGAAATCGATCCGCACGTGGTCGACACCTACGGCATCCCGGTGCTCCGCTTCCACGCCGCGTTCGGCGATTCGGAAATCCTGCAGGCGAAGCACATGCAGGAGACCTTCCGCGAGATCATCCACGAGATGGGCGGCA